>NZ_JACRTE010000002.1 GCF_014385105.1 Qingrenia yutianensis
TGATTTGTGCCGTATTTCTCGGTAAAGCATTTCTTTTCCAGCGGTCTGCACTCGTTTATATACATAACATTCATTGTGCCGTTGCCAATGTCTGCAAGCATATTTACACCCTTAAACTCCCGAAGCCTGTCAGCAATAGCTGAAAAGCCTTGCGGGAATATATCAATCCCTGTGATTTCGATATGATAGGATATATTCCTAAAAATAAATTCAGCCCTTTCATTCTGCATAAGGTATGCCTTAAAGGCTTCTTTCTGCTCGCTTACCCAAGTGAGCGGAAGCCCTGCGGCGATATGTACCTTTGCAGAAGTTATGTGCCGAATATTAAGTTCCTTTGCAACAGCCGCAAGGGTTAAAATATAATAATCGCTATCTGCCATTTTGTCCGATAAAAATTCCTTATGTTCCTCGCCGACAAGATAATACTTATCATCATACACAAGCAGATTTTCCTTAAATGTTGGCTCTTTGTCATACGACGCCACACCCGACCTAAAACAACAATTTCTCGTTTTGCAGTTGCCGTAACCGTGGTCTATGCCTATAATTATAGGTTGATTGTTTGTAAAGTTCATTATATTGTACCTCCAAAATTAAATTTTCGCATTTGAAAAGGCGGTCTGCTTAAATTTGCAAACCGCCTTAATGATTAAGTTTTATGCTGATTCTTCATCAACTGTTTTTTTCTGTTCCTTTTCCTGTTGCTCGGCAAGTCTTCGTTTTTCTTTCATTTTTGTCTGATAACGATTGACTGCCTCTCTGTTCCTTTTTCTTTTTAGCTGTATTTTTTTCAACTCCTCTAATTCTTCCGGTGTAGGCTCCGGTATAGGCAATTCAAAATTACCTATAAAATTAAGAAATATTTCAACCTCCTGTACTCGCACTCCACTTGATTTGTCGGGAGCGTGTACTATAATCTTGTCTATAAACTCATTTATCATCGGTACAGTAAGTACGGAAAAATCGGTATATTTCTTTGCAAGCTCCATAAACTGACTTACTTTATCGCCGTCAAGCTCATAGCCTTCGATTTCTGTTTGCTGTGCTGCAATTTCTGCTTCAAGCTGTTCCTGTTCCGCTTCGTATTCGGCAGACAGCGCTTTAAATCGTTTCTTACCAATCATTTCCGTTGCATAAGATTCATACAGCTTTTTTATAAGATTATCAAGCTCTGCATATCGCTTTTCATTTTGTTTGGTCTTTTTCTTTAATTCCTTAATAGCTTGATGTTGTTTTTCTCTCGCTACACCTAAAACCTTTTCGGTAAAATCGGACTCGTTTTCTATGGCATATTTACTTACTGTTTTTAAGGTTTCCAAAATTAATGTTTCCAAAGATTTTGAGCTGATGTGATGTCCGACACATTTTTTATTAGTTCTGCTGGCAGTTTTTGTGTATGTTGCGCAATCATAAAAATCGTATGGATATTCAATATAACCGGGATTTATTTCCATATTACATTTTTTCATTTTATGAATACCCCTATGGTTATACATTCTTTCGCCACAATCTGCACAATAGACCAATCCCGTTAACGGATTTGCAACGCCCGTTGTATCTGTTCTGCGTACAACCTTACGTACCTTTTGAGCAAGCTCCCAAGTTTCCTTGTCAACAATAGCTTCGTGTGTGTTTTCAAAGATAAGCCATTCATCAGGTGATTTCATTATCCGCTTTTTGTCTTTGTAATGCTCCTTATATGAGCGAAAATTCACTGTATGTCCCATATACTCGGGTTTTTGAAGAATTTTGCCGACAGTGCTTGAACTCCAGTCGTATGGTTCTTCCATATTTGGTCTTTTTCCCCGTGTACCTCTGCCTTGTCTGACGAAATGCACAGCAGGCGTTGGAATTTTATCTTCACGCAAAATTTTTGCTATTTGAAAAATTCCATACCCCTTAATACTCAACTGAAAAATTCTCTTTACAACTGCGGCTGCTTCTTCGTCAATCAGCCAATGGTGCTTATCTTCGGGATCTTTTCTATATCCGTATATAGCATCACAGGTTGTAGGTTTTCCTGCATTGCCTCTTAATTTAAAAGCAGCAATCTGTTTTCTGCTGCAATCTCTCAAATACCACTCGTTCATAATGTTAAGAAACGGTGCAAACTCACTTGAATTAGCGTCCTTTGAATCCACACCGTTTGATACAGCAATAAATCTTACACCTTGTTGTCTGAAAAGCACTTCGGTATAGAAACCTGTCTGTAAATAATCTCTGCCGATACGGCTCATATCCTTTGCAATTACGCAACCGACCTTACCTGATTGAATATCATCAATCATCTGCTTCCAAGCAGGGCGTTCAAAATTTCCTCCGCTGTGTCCGTCATCGGTATAGTGAACGATATTTGTAAATCCGTTTTGCCTTGCATAGTTTTCAAGCATTTCTTTTTGTGTTAATATACTGTTGCTTTCTCCGAAAGCCTCGTCGTCTTTGGAAAGTCTTTCGTATAAAGCAGTAATTTTTTCAACATCCGTCTGCCTGTTTGTCATTTAATAGAACTCCTTTCAGGCTGAACGGCTCATTTGTGACACATTTATTATACCACAATTTTCACCGCTTGCCAACTGATAATGTGAAATTATCCGTAAAAATTTTTCTTCCATTGTTTCTTTTGCATTTTCGCTGAAAAACACATTGACCTTGTAGGTAGTCATTCCTATCCTTTTTGTTAAAATAGTATTACTCATAATCTTTATTCCTCCAAATCTATTGACAAAGTTGAGGGATTGATGTATAATTTATCTTGTAACCCTTTTATTTTGTTGCAGATTACTCCCTCTATATTATGGAGAAATACCGCTGCAAAATCGGAAAGGTTTTTGAAAAATTTATTTTGCACCTTGAAATTTTAATACAGACAGGTGGTGATGCTTCGGTGTACGATAAATTTGACTACGATGCGGTTGAGCAAAAAGAAGCGGAATTACTGCAAAAGGCTCTGTCGCTTGAAGCCGCAAACGCTCCTCCCGAAACCGCACCGAAAGTCACAGCAACTCCAAAAGAACAGCTTAAACGGGATATTAAAGCGGCGGCATTGGAAAGACTTGAACAAGCAGTCGAAACCGTCAAGGATTTTGAGAATGTAACGGAGCAATGGGACAGGCTCGATGAAAACAGAGAAAGAAAAGAACGGTATTGGGAGATATGCCGAAATAACGAAGATTATCCGCTTGAATACGGCGAAGCAGCCTACGGTACGGTGTTTCCGAAAAATCTCAATTCTGTTATTGCAAAACAGATACGAAGGGGCGAATTTTTAGATGCCGTATTTGACAGCCCTTACGAAATACAAGAGCTTGTAACAGATGAATATCTATACAAAATCCTGAATGAATTAAAACCTGAACATAAGGAGCTGCTATATCTGACGGCAATTAAGGGACTGAGCAACACACAAATAGCAGATTTACAAAGCAAAACCGACAGAGCAGTACGATATATGAAAGACACCGTATTCCGCAAAATACGAAAAAAGATGTATGAATACCTTACATCCGAAATCGGCAAAACTCACGATATGACGCTTGCTGAAAAGAGATTTGTCGAAAACTATAAAACTGAATATTTTGAAAAAAAGACGAAAACTAAAATATGAAAATGATAATGAGCAAAAATACATAGGTCTGTTTGACCTGCTCATTTTTAGATAAAACCTAATATTTGTCAATCTATATAAAAGTTGAGGTAAAACATAATGAAAGATTTTTTTGAAAATTCAAGGTCGAATTGGGTGCGCTATATAAGCTATGATTTCAAGGAAAAAGACGGGGTTTTATACATAACTCCATCCGAAAACGCAATGCCCGATTTATATAATATTATGAAGTGCAGGGAGAAAATAATCGTTGACGCATTAAACACCGGCTTGCTTTGTATGAAACAAAACATCAATGAGGAAGAAAAGAAAAAAGGCGTAATGGAATTCGTGTCGCATTACGGTCTGCTCGGCTTGATGACTACGATTACATCAACTCCGGCATTTATGGATTATGAAGTGGTACACTTTATTAAAAATCGCTTTGTAAAGGCTGAAACAATGGATACGCTCGAATATATTGCAAAATTCTATCCGTTTGAAATGCCGCAAATTACAAAAAACGGTCTTGCGATGCGTTGGGATATTTCCGGCGATAAAACAATGATGGCTCTTGCTATGACCTTTTCGGACAGGGAAACAGCGGTAAATATGAGCTTTCAGCGGAATTACGCAGAGCCGTATGAGTGGGTAAAAATGCAGCTTGTTGATTGGGCGCTGCTATTCACAACGGCGCATATTTTCTATGAGGACGATTTGAGCGAAACCGATAAAACGCTTTACCGACAGATGATGACGGTGTTTGACGGCAATTCTCCGACCTATCATATCGCCCTGTGTGATGATAAGCCTGTTCTTGTGTGGAAATTCGGTTCGCTTGCCATCGCAGTTCAAATGCTGTTCAGTCTGTCAATTACCGATGATAAAAAGCCTATTCGTGTCTGCAAACATTGTGCAAAAGCATTTATTCCGTCCCGTCCGAACGCTGTCTTTTGCAGCTCCAAATGCAAAAATCAGTATAATGTTTATAAGAGCAGGGCAAAGGGTAATTCTTAATTTATCGTCATTTTGCCCTTTTTCTAAAAAAGGCATTGACAAAACTATGAATTAAGGTTATAATGATAATAGAAAAAGGCAAGACCTCAAACGGTTATGCCTTAGAACGAATCATATTAGAATGACCGAACTTTGGCGAGGGCGGTCATTCTGCTTTTATGGAAAAGATTATCAATAAAATGATAATCTCTAAAATTGCAAACAGCAACTTTTTTACCATTAACACAATGCTTACTTTTCATAAGCATACCCCCCTTTCATAAACTCAGCACAAGTGCCTGTATGTAAAAGGTGGGCATAACCGCCGGTGTGAACACCGTTAAGAAATCTTGCCTTATCGGATTGCTCCGACAAGCCTTATTATACACCACAATTCGATATTTTTCAAGAGTTTTTACAAATAATATGAATTATACAATCAAATTTGTTGATAATGACTTATGCCCGTTGCAGATATTAAAATCCGCAGCGGGCATTTTGATATGATATGCTGAAATTACTTTACTTCAAGTAATAACTTTCTTGCTATTGCAAATATTCCGTTATCAACCGCCGGAATATCACGGTAGCAGCTGTCTTTTGCAAATTCTTCATCGGGGTTAAATGTAGGATTTATGGATTGATAGATTTTTACTCTTGCATTAAATTCAGCTTTTGTATAATCAATTTCGCCGTTTGCATACTGCATAATGACTTCCGCAATTATATTTTTGACTTTTTCCTCATTTTCAATATAGAAATTCGGTCTTAAACACATATCTCTGTACTGATATATTGCGTTATTTGCAATAGGGGTTAATTCACCGTAAGCATATCCGCCTGTTTGTCCGTTAAGCCAAGCGTTGAAAATGATGACATTTGATTTTGCTCTTGCCTCCGCATATCCCAAACCGTTTTTAACCTCGTCTAAAATACCGCCGATTAAATTTTCGGCAACCGTGACTTGTTCCGTTGTTGCATAATACGGCAATGATTCTTTAGGAACCGGGGCGGCATTTGCCGAAATTGTACTTACCGCCAATGATAATGTGATTAAAAATATAGATATTTTCCTCATTCTGCAAATCCTCCGTACACATATTCTCTTACAACAAATTCTTCCGCTCTGCTGTGAATTGAGTTCATTTTCCGTACCCATAGCATTTGATTATCGGCTTTTAGCTGTTCCGTAACGCCCTCTTGCTTTGCTATTTTTGACACCATAATTTTCATACAATTATGGCAGGTTTCATCAATTTCTGCAAGGTGTTCGGTTACTTTACCTGTCATAAGCAGATATGTATAATATGACTTGTGGTGTTCTTTCAAAAACTGTCTGCGTAAGCTCCCGTACTTGCCGATTATGTATTCCTTTGTATCGTGTACGGTTAAATCCGGAACGTAAAAATCTCCGCATTTTGAATAAGTAATTTTGTCTTTCATATTGTTTCCGACCTCCGTTTGTGATAAAATTGTTTTGTGGTTACAGCTTAATTGGTTGGATATCACCGTCCTTGTTTTCTGCATATAACTACATTTCAATTTGTCACAAATGAGCCGCAGCCATATACTTTATTTAGGTATGGTATGAATACCACCCTTTACAGTATAACGCTTCCGCACAAGCCTTTGCATTGTTCATATGCCCAACCCATTCCATTTGGTGCGTTGCCTTATCGGGTGCGGATTTTTCTGCATCCTTGATAAAACATTCCAAAATCTTCTGCGCCTTGACATCGACATCGCGCAAATGGCTATGCAGCTTTCCGGTGATCATCAAGGCAGTGTATTCGCTTTCTCTGTGCTTTTTGAGATAGTTCCGTCTTGCTCTGCCGTATTTGCCGATTTTATAATTATCACCGGCTGCCGATAAATTTGGAAGATAATAATCTCCGACCTTTGTGTAAGTTCCGCCTTTTTGTTCAAATAATGATTTCATCGCAAATCCTCCTAAAATTTGTATGTTTGTCTGAATAACCGTTCTATGTATGCGTCATAATCTATGAGCGTTCTGAAAATGTAGCTTGCAAGGTATGCAGTTTCAGATTTTACATCTTTCGCCTGTCTATACACTTCTACGGCTCTGTCCAAAATCTCCGGCATCATCTCATCAAGTAATTTCTTTCGTATTTCTTGATTTGAATATGTAATGCCGTTTACATTTATGCTCGGCTTATTCCATAAAAGCTCCATAGATTTCCTTGCAAGCTGTTTTTCGGTTTCGGTTGAAAATTCCTTATCTCTTTCGGAGTGAAAATAACACTCGTCAAGATAATAGTTGAATTTTTCTGTTTCTAAATCCACAACCTCACCTTCTTGTTGTAGTGGTTTTTGATAAATGAATATTGTTAAATGGTTATTGATATATTTATTTCCCCTCTTTATCAGATAGGGAGTGGGTATTTAATACGGAGGGAGTGCCTCCGTATTGCGTAGGCAGTGGCTCTATGTGGTAGAGGTTACTCGTTTGATGATTTTTATCGTTTGCGGTTTTCCGGTAACGCATCTCTTTTGTGATTAAACCCTTATCCTCCAAAGAAGCTGTTACCTTCCGCACCTGCGATATGCTGATATTGCAATCTGCCGCAATTTTAGCCGCTGACGGATAACAAGTCATCGTCTTTCTGTCCGCTTTCATCACAAGATACGCATACACAACAAATTCATATGCTGACAAGTCAAATTTAAATATATCGTTATCCATTTTAAAAAACTTTTCACTCACATAGAACCACCTCACATACATTGTTTATTTTAAGCAACTATTAGCTTTCCTTGAAATAACCTGTTTCTTCCCATACTTTTTTGTCAGGGCAATAATAGTTAAATTCGCTTGAATTTTCAAGCTTCATAGCATATCCGAATTTAAGAATACCTTGCTGAAGCCCTATTCTGACATACTGTGCGTCTTTACCTATTGCCTTTGCAATTTCCGTTATAGGAACATTTCTCCCTGTAAAATTAGGAAACTCAATATAGGTTTTGTTGCCATTCATTGCAGAACACCTCCTATTAAAATTTACGCATTCTCAATGCGCAATCTTATTATACACGAACTCTTGTGACTTGTCAATACATTTTTATCAAAAATACGAAATAAAAATTCACAAATGCACTTGCAATTCGCGGTAAGATGTGTTATAATGTCATAAGAGGTGATAAAAAGTGAATGAAATCCAAAAGATAGTAGGCGAAAGAATTGCCGAAATTCGCAAATATAATCGTGTCAGTCAAACTGATTTTGCTGATAAGCTCGGTAAGTCTTTAAGGACAGTACAGAAGTACGAGAGTGGAGAAATTGATATCCCGCTGTCAACACTTGCTGATATTTCAAAGGTTTTAAACACTACTATGAACTATTTGCTAGGGTATGATTCATCACACATAAAAACAGAAACTCTTTCAGATGTTCTTGCGTTCTTTTTTGAGATAGACAAAAAGAGGGAATTATCATATGATATTGACATAAAAAAGGTAGGCAAAGACGGCAAATGGCAATGTTCGTTTATCTTTAACGGAGAAGATACCGAGGCAATGCACAATGCAGACCTTTGTATTGTTATGGAAACATTCCGTAATAACAGAGATGCTATAAAGACATATTGGATGGATTATGAAGCTTACGATGCTTGGGAAGCAATGAAGCTTGAGTATTACAGCAAGTGTACTTTGACAGATAAAGAGCGCGAAGTTTTACAAGGTACTGACCTTATAAAGAAACGCAACGAATTAGACCGTCAAAAAGTAGAAAAAATACTTGCCGAAAAGCAAGTACATGAAAATGTCGGTGATAACGAGTAACTGCTCGTATCATAAATACTTTAAATCAAAGGAGGTTTTGGAAAATTGAGATTGCCCAACGGATATGGGAGCGTCGTAAAATTATCCGGAAAAAGAAGAAATCCTTATGTAGTCAGAAAGACGGCAGGCTGGCGATACGATAAGGAGAAAGACAAGCAGGTGCAGGAATATATTATAATAGGTTATGCACCTACAAAAGCAGACGGACTTCAAATGCTTGCAGAGTATAACAAGAACCCATTTGATGTTTCATCTGCAAAAATCACTTTTCAAGAAATATTTAAAAAGTGGTCGACAAGTAAATTTTCTACAATATCAGATTCCAACGTAAAGGGCTATAATGCTTCGTATAAGCTATGTGGTACTTTATATAACAAGGTGTTTAAGGAAATAAGGCTTGCAGATTTGCAGTATGTGGTAGATACTTGTGATAAGAATTATCCAACCTTGCGTAAACTCAAAGTGTTATTCGGTCAGTTGTATGAATATGCATTGAAAAACGATGTGTGCAACAAAAATTATGCTGAGTTTGTGGACATAGTAAAATACAAAGATCGTAATCCTAACAGAAGGGATAAAAACAAGTTTGACAAATATGAGCTTGATCGTATTTGGGCACAGCAAGAGGATAAATACTATCAAATTGTTCTTATGCTGATTTACTCAGGTGTTAGAATTTCTGAAATGCTTGATTTGCTGAAAAGTGATGTTCATATCGAAGAACAATACTTTGATGTAATTGACAGTAAAACGGAAAACGGCATAAGAAAAGTCCCCATTGCAGATAAGGTATTACCATTCTTTAAGGCTTGGTATAATGATACCGATAGCAAATACCTTTTACATACTGAAAATGGGGAACAATTCAAATACCGTAATTATTATGACAGTTATTTTACACCTTTAATGGAAAACTTAGGCTTCGACAAAACTACACATTGCTGCCGTCATACTTGTATATCAATGCTTGCCGAAGCTCATGTAGACCAAACCACAATCAAAAAGATTGTAGGACACGCCGGTGCGATGACGCTCACCGAAAAAGTTTATACTCATTTGGATGTGAAGGAGCTAATAGATGCAATCAATAAAATCTAAAGACAAAAGGAAAGAGATGTCTTTCTTTTGCGGAGAAAAACATCTCTTTTAAAATCTTTGCTATTTAGATAACTTTGTTGCATATATGTTGCTTGTGTGTTACTTATCCCACACTTTTTGCAACTTTCCACAACATCTGATAACTCCAAAAACCCCGTAAATAAAGGCTTTCGATAGTCGTGAGAAGTTGATAGATTATCGTTTTGAGAACTGCGGAGCTCTTCTTGCAGCTTTGAGACCGTATTTCTTTCTTTCTTTCATTCTGGGGTCACGTGTCAAGAAGCCGGCAGCTTTAAGAACTTTTCTGTTCTCTGCGTCAACCTGCAAAAGCGCTCTTGCGATACCATGACGGATAGCGCCTGCCTGACCTGTAAATCCGCCGCCCGATACTTTACATACAACGTCGAATTTGCCGAGATTATCGGTTGCAACGAGGGGCTGTCTAACGATAACCTTAAGTGTTTCCAAACCGAAATAATCGTCGATTGTTCTGTTATTTATTTTAACTTCGCCTTTACCGGGAATAAGTCTAACTCTTGCGATAGATTTTTTTCTTCTTCCGGTGCCGTAAAACTGTGCATTTGCCATTTTCTATTTCCTCCTTATCTCAATTCACCAGTGTAAACTTCGGGCTTCTGCGCGTCGTGCATATGAGCGTCGCCTTTGTAAACTCTCAAACGTGTAAGAGAATTAGCACCGATTGTGTTATGAGGAAGCATACCCTTAACTGCAAGTGTCATAGCCTTTTCGGGATTTTCCTGCATTAAAATTTTGTATTTAACCTCTTTTAAACCGCCGACATAACCTGTGTGGTATCTGTAATATTTCTGGTCAAGTTTTTTACCTGTCAGAACTGCCTTGTCTGCATTGATGATGATAACGAAATCTCCGCAGTCAACGTGCGGTGTGAACGACGGTTTGATTTTACCTCTCAAAATGGAAGCAGCCGCGCTTGCAACTCTGCCGAGGGGCTTATCCTGTGCGTCGATGATATACCATTTTCTCTCAACGTCGTTCGGTTTAGCCATAAATGTACTCATATTTTTTACCTCCGTATTTGTTTTGCTCTTATATAAATTTACTTTTTATATAAATTTGCACTTACAACGCTTTATATTGTAATACATTTTATCCCATATGTCAAGCACTTTTTTCAAAAAATTTAATTTGTTGTTTTTAAACTCGCGTATTCTTTAATTTTCTTAAAAATACTCTGTTTTTCTCGCGGGCAATTTTCAAAAAAATATTTGACACCGTGCGCAAATGTGATATAATATCGCTGTAGACTTTAATTTTAAGGAGAATATTTATGAAGGGTTTATATAAAAACAGCGCCCTGCTTTTGGGCTATCACGCATTGTATTCGGTGGTTTCACTGGTGTTTCTTCTGCCGTTTTCAAGCCTTATATACTACAAAGACGGCGTTGTAAGACCGCTCGGAGGCATACTCTACACGCTCGTTATGCTTCTTTTGTATTTGCCGGCGCCTTATTCAAACCTGTGGCACCTCGGACGCGCGCACGCGCGCAAAACAAGCGAAGTTAAGCCGAATTTTATGTACGCGCTTAAAATTTCGCTTATTTCTGAAATTCCCACATACATAATTTTTGTGCTTATGGCGGTATTTAACCTTAAAAATCCCGGCTCATACAATATTTTCTACACGATTTTCAGATTTTGGCAGGGAATTTACATCGGCGTTTTAGACATTTCAAAACTGTTCTACATTTTCTCGCTTGTTCTGCCTGTTGTCTTTGCGCATCTCGGCTACATTGCGGGAACAAAGAACTTTGAATTTGCCGATAAATACATTTATCCGCTGATTTTCAAAAGCAAAAATAAGAAATAAAAACAAATCATAACCTACTCCCCGTGAGCATAATTATGCTTATGGGGAGTGTTTTTATATATGAAAAATTATAAAGAAATTTCAACTTATTTTATATGCCTTGCAATAATTGCGCTGTCGCTCGCGGTAAATATTGCAAATTTCACAAAAGCCGAGCAGACGCTTGCTGTTCCGCCAAGCGGAAAATGTGTTATTCTCGACGCGGGACACGGTGCGCCCGACGGAGGTGCGGTGGGAATAAGCGGAGTTTTGGAAAAGGACATAAACCTTAAAATCACAAAAAAACTCCAGCGCCTTTTGGAACAGAGCGGAACGTATGTTATTATGACACGCAGTGATGATAGCAATATAGCGCCCGACGAAAAAGTCAAAATCCGCGATATAAAGCGTGCGGACCTTAAAGCTCGGCGAGAATACAAAAACACGCCAAATGCCGATATTTTTGTGAGCATACATATGAACAAGTTTCCCGAACAAAAATACAAGGGTGCACAGGTGTTTTACGCGCGCAGTCCGCAAAACAGCAAAATTTTGGGTGAAACGGTGCAAAAATCATTTACCGAAAATCTCGACCCGACAAATACGCGCGTTGCAAAAACCGCCGACAATTCGATATATATTCTAAAGGACAGCAAAATTCCGTCAATCATCGCGGAATGCGGTTTTTTGTCAAATCCCGAAGAAGAAAAACTTTTAAAATCAGACGAATATCAAAACAAAATCGCGTGGGCGATATACCTCGGCATAAATGACTATTTTAAAAACGCAAAAGGAACGGAGTAAAGCCCTGCCGCAAGCAAAAACAATTCAAAAAGACTCATACTTTTCACTCCAAACACAATATCTTGTTATGGTACCACGTTTTTACAGATATGTCAACATACAAATATATTTGTTTTTTGTAAAGATATATTTGTTTTTTGTAAAGATATATTTGTTTTTACTATTGACTTTTTACAAAAATTGTTATATACTGTTTAAAAATAAATATTCGCAC
This sequence comes from Qingrenia yutianensis, assembly GCF_014385105.1. Lineage (NCBI taxonomy): Bacteria > Bacillati > Bacillota > Clostridia > Eubacteriales > Oscillospiraceae > Qingrenia > Qingrenia yutianensis. The sequence continues at coordinate 12,325 of NZ_JACRTE010000002.1, forward strand.
AAAGTGTCGGTTATGCCGTAAAGGCAAATTTTGCAAGGCATAATCGGTGAAAAGGGAATGAGGTTAAAATCCTCTGCGGGGAAACTGCCGCCGTATACGCCTGAGTGCTCATACTGCCGTCGGCGAAAGCCGGTCATTGGGAAACTGAGAAGGCAGACAGTATAAGCATTGGTAGGACGCAAGCCGGAAGACCTGCTTTGATACCGTTTCGTCTGAAATTTTATTTATTTTTCATTCGCGGGCGGTATTTTCCGCTTATGCAAAACAGCATAGGCGAATTGCGGTGTGCGCAGAAAAATCAGACTGCGAGGGTTTTTGTACCTTCGCAGTTTTTTATATATACAAAAGAACAATAAAGGAGATTTGACGAATGAAAACAAAAAGAAGTTTATCACTTTTGCTTTGCGTTGTAATGCTTGTATCAACGCTTGTTTTCCCGGCATATGCCGACAGTACGAGCGTAAGCGTTACATTTGCCGCACAAAAAGACGGTGCATTTATTTTTGCACCGCAAAGCATTGAAGTTAAAGACGGCATTGCTGAGGAATACGGTTATACCGTTAAAGAAAACATAACCTCGCCTACTTTTCTTGACGCTCTCGTTGCCGTGCATAAAGCCAAATACGGCGACGCTTTTACAAAGGAAAGTGCAAAAGATTATCTTGATGTAACCAGCGGAGGATGGATACTGAAATCATTCAAATCCGCGGACAGCTGCGGATTTACGGTGAACTCTTCGTCGGCATCTGTTTCAAACGAACAAATTATCAAAAACGGCGACACGCTCGAATATTACTTTTATATGGATACAACAACCTGGAGCGACGTTTACACGTTTTTTGATACATATAAAAAGACCGTAAAAACCGGTGAAAGCTTCTACCTTACATTAAACAAGGTAACATACGACTCATCATACAACCCCGTCGCAGCACCGATCGACGGCACAAACGAAGACAATGCGATTACGATAAACACCGTAAACCCCGACGGCGGTATAAGCGAACCGCTTGACGCCGTGATAAACAAAGACGGCAAGATTTCTCTTAAATTCGATACCGAAGGCACATACACCGTAACCGCACAGGGTTTTGCCGAAACGGGCAGTATTGTTGCGCCGTTCTGCACTGTAACAGCTGAAAAAGCAGAAACCGCGCCCGACTACGAATCGGCGGTAAAAATTGCGTATGATGAATTTTCAACAAAAAACAAATATACTGCATCAAACACACCGCTTGTGTTCCCTCTCGAATACAACTCGGTTACATACACAAACCTTATTTCATATTTAAAAGCTTGGACGCTTGACAAAACAGGTTTTGAGCCTGAAATTGAATACAAATTAACACCGTCCGCAACCGCATATCCCGACTGGAGAAGCGGTGAACCTATCCAATACGTTCCCAATCCGTTTGAGTCCGACGGCGAGGCGGTGCCGAATTATTTTGCCGACAACAAACCGATGTCCAAAATGTTTACCGCGGTTAAATTTAAAATCGGCACAGCGGAAAGCGCAAGTATTGCGACACTGTGGGCAAAAACGACCTCGCTTGAAAGAAACGACGAAGAAATCGTCGATTATGTTGCGTCAAATCTCCCGTTTGCACGCATAAAAGGCAACAACAAATCGGAAAACGAAATCGTTCAGTCAATCGGCGAGCTCTCAAACGGCAGAGTAGGCGCGCTTCCGACCGCAGATAAGCTTTATACAAAATCGAGCGCAACTATCAGCTGGAAACTTGAAAATATAAGCGGAAAAAGCGACGCGCTGACGTTAAAGAACAACAAAATCACTGTTTCACGCCCCGAAATCGGCGAAGATAACGCCGTGTTCAAGCTTACCGCAACTGTAACGTCAGCTAAAGACAGCAGTATAACAAAAGATGTTGTATACACCCTCACCGTTCCTGCATATGAGGCGGTTTATATCCCCGTTCAGGTAACGTCGGGCGCAAACCTTACAATTAAAAATGTCGATGAAAAATACATTGTAAAACAGGAAAACGCACCCGAGGGATACGATCTTTACATCTGCGCACTCCACACGTCGGCAACCGGCACAAAACAGGATTACACATATACCGCAGAGCTTGAAAACTATATCACGAAAAGCGGAACAATTTCCGTGACAGGCGAAACACCGGGCGAAAACATTATTATAAGCCTTACCGCGTCGTCCGCTGACGATACAAAGCTCGGAACGCTTAAATTTCTTGCTCCCGAAATCAAAGACTTTAACTTTGACAAGGACACGGCAGAATATAATGTTGAAATAAACAGCGCACAGTCGGTTAAAATTGCAGGACTTCCTGCGGTAAACGGCGCGGACGTTAAAATTACGTCGTACTATTCTTCGCTCGCAAATGCAAACAAAGGCACGCTTAACACAAAAGGCACAGCGCTTAACGCAAGGGGCGTTAACTGCTATCTCCCCGACGCACCCGGTGTTTCGGTTATAAAAATAACCGTAACCGCACCGAGCGGAAGTGTTCAGGAGCAGAAAACACGTGAATATACAATAAACATCACGAAAAAGAGCGATACAAAACCGCTCACCGGTCTTGTTATCACCGCGCTTTCAACCGAAAACGGCAAAGCCGATTCGCGTGCTGACGAGGAAAAACTCGCCCCCTTGTTCGTATCGGGCGACAACGCAGGAACATACTGTTATACGGTAAACTATTTCCGCAATCAAATAACGGTTAAGCCCACCGCAAAGGGTGCGGATATAAAAGTCAACGGCGAAACGGTTGCAAGCGGAAAGGTAAGCAATCCGATAAATCTTGAAGTCGGAAACAACGAAATAAAAATCGAAGTTACGCTCGGCGGAAATACCGAAACATACACGGTTGTTGTCCGCAGAAAAGCAAAGCTTGTAATAACGGACGTTAAGCTCGATAACGGATATCTTTCATCACTCGACAACGGCAGAACGGGAAGCTGTTCGTTTGCAAATAATGCAGACAAGATTAACGTTACTTATATCACAAACGAACCGTGTGACATCACCATCACGGCAGGCGACAAGGTTTACACAGGCACTTCGGGCGAACCTATTGAAATTGACACTGACGGCGAAGACTCAATTATACCGATTACAAAAATTTCACACACGGTTGACGGTGTTTTGGAGGAACAAAACTACGTTATAAGTTTCAGAAGACTGGCGGCAACATCACCGAACGCGGTTGAAAGTTATCTTCCCGCCCCCGGTCAGTTTGTAAACCAGACGCCGTACCGAAATCCCGATGTTGTCATTTCCTCGTCCGGCTCGGTTGTCACACTCGGTGCGTTCGGCGGATACGCTGTTTACAGATACGATGATCCTATCGCAAACGACAGCAAAAATCCTTACGGAATTGACTTTATAATTTACGGAAACGCATTCAAAAACGACGACGGCACAACCTCGTCGGGCGCAGCTGAACCCGGTGCTGTAATGGTATCGAAAGACGGCGTAAATTGGTATGAGCTTGCAGGCGCAAAATATTACAGTGCCGATACGCGCCGCAATATTTCGGTAACCTACACAAACGGCGACGAAACCTTTACCTCGGCGTCCGATACCGCGTGGACAAGCAGTGACGGCGAAAGCGGTATTATGCCCAAAAACGATTATCACAAACAACCGTATTACCCCGATCCGTCGTTCTACGGCAAATATCAGAACGGCATAGGCAAAAACGACAGCTATACCTCAAAAACCGTAACATTTACCGGTACAATAATAGACCCCGGATTTTATCCGTTCGGCTATGCAGACTCGCACAGCAAAAACGAAAATTTTTCAGCCGGCACAGCGGTAAATCCGTATGTTAAGAACCACGAATACAAATACAACGGCGACGGTTTTGACATTTCGTGGGCGGTTGACGAAAATGGAAACAGGGTTGAGCTTGACGAAATAAGCTATATTAAAATATACAATCCCACATTGAGCTACGGCACGTCAACGGGCGAAAAATCCCCCGAAATTTCGGCAATCGCGCGTGCAAAGGCAAACACAGAGGACGCAGGCGTTTCCTCTCCACTTTCGTCGCTTTATGTAAACGGCAAAGAAGTTACTCTTGAAGACGGAAAATTCACATACACCGTTGACGCGGAAAATGCCGAAACGCTCGAAATCGCTCCGACCGCAAAAATTGCCGATGCAAATATTTACGTTTCGGATACGCGCGTAAACTCGGGCGAAAAATGCAAAATCACATCGGCCGCAAAAACAAGAATTATCGTTCAGGACGGCGAAAAAGAGCCTGTAATTTATATACTCGGCTTTGAAAACATCCCCACCGAAAGCGATAACTCATCGCTTTCGTCGATTGAAATATCACCCGACGGCATAAGCCTTTCGCCCGACAGTGAAAACAAGCTTGCATACGCCGTTTCAAACAACACGGCAACTGTAAGAATTACCCCCAAAACCGCAGGCAGAAAGGCGACGGCTGAAATTTCGGGCAAAAGCCTTGAAAATGCCGTAACACTTAACAACGGCGAAGAAAGCGCGGTTATCGACCTTTCGGTCGGCGAAAACGTTTTCGACATCAAAGTTAAATCGGAAAACGGCAAAAACGAAAAAACATACACATTCACAATTACACGAAAAAGCGCTTCGTCATCAACTCCGTCAAGCAACGAAATTACCGTTTCGTTCACGCTTACGGGCGACGTAATCCACTACAATAAAGATACTGACCTATACACGGGAAATCACAAAAAACCTGTTTGGATAAAAACCCAGAACGTTGTTATTCCCAAAAATTCAACGCTCAAATACATAACAGAGCTTATGCTTAACAACGCGAAGATTGATTTTGTAACCAGCGGTGTTTACATTTCGTATATAAACGGTATCGGCGAATTTGACAACGGCAAAAATTCGGGCTGGATGTATAGGGTCAACGACGTAATTTCAAACGTCGGCTATGCGGCTAAAAAACTTTCGGACGGCGACGTGATTGAATGGTTCTACACCGACGATTATCTGACCGAGAAAAACTACGAAAAATGGGACGACCCGAAACCGTCATCATCAAAAAGCAACACAGCCGAAAACGGCAAAACAGACAAATCGGACACAAAAACACCCGAGAATAACAAGAGATTTGACGAAAATACATTTGCCGACGTTAAAAAAGACGACTGGTATTTTGACGCGGTAAAATACGTATACGACAAAGGCATCATAAAAGGCACCGACAAAGGCTTTGAGCCGAACACCGATATGTCGCGCGCTATGCTTGTGACGGTGCTTTGGAGAATGGAAAACTCGCCTGTCGTAAACTTTGCAATGAAGTTTAACGACGCAAACGACGGCTGGTATACCGAGGCAATCCGCTGGGCGGCGTCCGAGGGTATTGTTTCGGGAATTTCCGAAGATACGTTCGGGACCGACGAGCCTATAACACGCGAAATGCTCACAACAATTCTTTACCGCTATGCGCAGAAGAAAAATATTGACGTTTCTTCCGGAGAAAACACAAATATCCTCTCCTATTCCGACGCGGAAAGTATTTCGGAATACGCGGTTTCCGCTATGCAGTGGGCTGTCGGCGAAGGCATCATCAAAGGCGAAAGCGAAACTCTCATTGCCCCCGACGGCAAAGCACTTCGCGCACAGTGCGCCGCACTTATTATGCGTTTTTGCGAAAAATACTCAAAATAATATTTTTCTGTCAGTTTAAGGTCTGCAAAATGCAGACCTTATTTGACTTTATAACGCTTTTATTATATAATTGTTTTATCAAATTTACGAGGTTCGTTTTATGAAAAAATATAAAGGTATAATTATAGCACTTCTTGCAGTAGTTTTAACGCTTTCGGCGGCGTTTTTTATAGGAAATTCGAAAAAAGACATCGCGCAAAATACTGTTAAAACCGCAGATTTAACAAGCAAATCGGAAAACGGAAACGCACAAAAAAGCGAAATCGAAAACGAGGAAAAAACGGATATTCAGGGCGAAGCAAACCGAAACGGAAAATCGGAGGAAAAGGCTGAAACAAGCGAAAAAACGGAAATAAAAACCGACAAATATCAAACCGAGCCGACGCCCGAGGGCGTGCCGAGCCCCGTTGAACCGCAAAATTCAACCGTTACGAAAAAAGAGCTTACCTGCACGCTTTCCGTAAGCTGTGAAACGATTTTAAACAATATGGATAAGCTTGACAAAAACAAAGTTGGCATAATCCCCGAAAACGGCGTTATTTTAGCCGAAAAAACCGCGGTGTTCTATGAAGGTGAGAGCGTTTTCAATCTGCTTTCGCGCGAGATGAAGAAAAACAAAATCCATCTTGAATTTGTAAACACACCGATTTACAACAGTGCGTATATCGAGGGAATTGCAAATATTTACGAATTTGACTGCGGAAATCTTTCAGGCTGGATGTATAAGGTAAACGGAAAATTTCCGAATTACGGCTGTTCGCGCTACAAGCTTTCGGACGGCGACAAGTTGGAATGGGTTTACACCTGCGACCTTGGGCGCGATGTTGGGGATAACAGCTACAGCGGAGGGCAAAAAGAATGACGGAATTTAAAAAAATGCACCCTATTGTGAATTTTCTGTTTTTTCTTTTTGCAATAGGCTTTGCAATGGTTTTCACGCATCCATTATGCCTTGCGCTGTCGTTTTTGTCCGCCGTATTTTCAAGGCATTTTGCAGTCGGAAAACCAAAGGCGAAAAGCGTTATTTACACGGCGATACTTTTTATATCGGCATCTTTGATAACCCCTCTTTTCAGTCACGAGGGCGTGACGATTTTGACCTATCTTCCAAGCGGAAATCCGCTTACCGCGGAATCAATTTTATACGGAATTTCCGCGTCGTTTATGCTCATAACCGCGCTGATTTGGTTTTCGTCGTTCAACACCGTTATGACAAGCGACAAAATCGTGTATCTTGCAGGCAGACTTGCGCCGTCGCTTTCGCTCGTTTTTTCAATGTGTCTGCGGTTTGTACCGCGCTTTGTGTCACAGATTAAAAAAATCGCACTCGCGCGCAAAACATACGGAAAAGGCTCACCGCAAAGGCTTACGGAACGCATAAAAGACGCGCTTGCGGTTTTGTCGGCGGCGGTAAGCATCAGCCTTGAAGGCTCGATTGAAACCGCAGACAGTATGAAATGCCGGGGCTACGGACTTTCGCACCGCACGGCATACACAAACTACCGCATATCTTCGCGCGATGTTTTTTGGATTTTCTGGATTTTGTGCCTTTCGGCATACATAATTATCGGAAAAATTTTAGGTCAAATTAACTTTGCATATTATCCGTACATAAAGTCTGCACCGATGAATTTTTATACCGCAAGCGTGTTTTTATCATATTTTCTTCTTGGCGCAACACCTGTCATAATCGAAATAAAGGAGGCTCAAAGGTGGAAAGCATTAAAATCGAAAATTTAACATTTACATACCCTCTAAACTCCGCTCCGAGCCTCAAAAACGTTTCGCTTAACGTAGACAAAGGCGAATTTGTAACAATTTTCGGGAAGTCGGGGTGCGGAAAGTCCACGCTTTTAAGGCACATAAAACCGCCCCTCTGCCCTTACGGCGAGCGCACGGGTGAGGTATATCTCGGCGAAAGGTGCGTTTTTTCGCTTTCAAACCGCGAACAGGCAGAAAAAATCGGCTTTGTTATGCAAAATCCCGACGAGCAGATTGTCACCGACAAGGTGTGGCACGAGCTTGCGTTCGGGCTTGAAAATCTCGGCATTGCAAATGACGAAATCCGCGCGCGTGTTGCCGAAACGTCGGCATTTTTCGGTATATCCGATTGGTTTTACAAAAACACCGACACCCTTTCGGGCGGACAAAAACAGCTTTTGAACCTCGCGTCTGTAATGGTTATGCAGCCGTCGGTGCTGATTTTGGACGAGCCGACAAGCCGTCTTGACCCCATTTCGGCGAAAAATTTTCTTCAGGCAGTATCAAACTTAAACAAAGAACTCGGAACAACGGTAATTCTCACCGAACACCGTCTTGACGAAGCACTGGCAATGTCAGACGTTTGCGTTGCAATGGAAAACGGCGAAATAATCGCGCAGGGCGAGCCGAGGAGGGTTTGCAAAAAACTTGAAGAACTCAAAAGCGACCTCACCCTCTCTCTGCCCGTTCCGGCGAGAATTTTTTCGACGGTCGGCTATGACGGAAATTTACCGCTTACGGTGCGCGAGGGACGAAAAATTTTAAATGACAGCAAAATTTTAAACAGGCTTGATTTTGCAAAAAATCCGCCCTGTGACAAGAAATGCGCGCTGGAGCTTAAAAACCTTTATTTTCGCTACGAGAAAGACTCTCCGGATATTTTGAAAGGCCTGTCGGCGAAGATTTACGAGGGCGAGCATTATGCAATTCTCGGCGCCAACGGCGCGGGAAAAAGCACGCTTTTAAACGTTATTTCGGGCGGATTTACACCGTATTCGGGAAAAATTAACGTTTTAAACGGAAAAAAAATTGCATATCTTCCGCAGGAAGTAAAAATGATTTTTTCAAAAAACACCGTTGAGGACGATTTGCGCGAGGCAGTGCAGAAAGACAGCGAAAACTTTGAAAAACGGCTTGAAAACGTGATTGAAATATGCGGACTTGAAAACCTTACCGACCGCCACCCGTACGATTTGTCGGGCGGAGAACAACAGCGCACGGCAATGGCGAAAGTCCTTTTAACCGAGCCTGACATTCTGCTTTTGGACGAGCCGACAAAGGGCATTGACGCGCATTTCAAGCAAAAACTCGCGCGCCTTATAAAAACACTTCAAAAAAGCGGAATTACCGTTGTCACCGTGTCGCACGATATTGAATTCTGCGCGGAATTTGCCGACAGATGCGCTATGTTTTTTGACGGGCAAATTGTGTCGGAGGGCGCGCCGAGGGAGTTTTTCGACGGCAAGAATTTTTACACCACCGCGGCAAACAGAATGTCACGGCAAATAATTGACAATGCCGTTTTGGAGCGCGACGTGATTTTTGCGCTCGGCGGTAAAATTACGGAAACCGAAGATGAAAGCGTATCAAACATTCTTTTGAAATCAACGGAAAGAAAAGCGGAAAAAGCCGAAAATCCAAGCGAAAAGCACATTTCGCCGAAAAGAATTGCGCTCGGCATAATCTTTGCACTGCTCTTTGTTTTGCAAAGCCGTTTCAGCGTTTATCCGACCGCGGTGTTAACCAAAATTTTCGGAAGTTTCGGCGAAAGCGCGGCGCAGATTTTGAGCATCATAACACTTGCCGTATCGCTCATTTGCTTTATACCGCAGAAAAAAATCGGTATAGACACAAAAAAATCAAGCGGAAAACTTGACAAACGCACGCTTTTGGCGTCGGTTTTCGTACTTATCGCAGTACCGCTCACCGTTCTTTACGGAGTGTATTTTTTGGGCGACAGAAAGTTTTATTTTATCAGCCTTGCAGTGATTTTTGAAACGCTCATCCCGTTTTTTGCGGTGTTTGAGGGGCGCAAACCCAAAGCGCGCGAACTGGTTGTTATAAGCGTTTTGTGCGCGCTTGCGGTTGCAGGCAGAACCGCGTTTTTTATGCTTCCGCAGTTTAAGCCGATTGTTGCAGTCGTGATGATTTCAGCGGTTTGTTTCGGCGCGGAAACGGGATTTTTGGTCGGCGCGGTGTCGGCATTTGTGTCGAATTTTTATTTTTCACAGGGTCCGTGGACGCCGTGGCAAATGCTCGCGCTCGGCGCAGTCGGGTTTGTGACGGGAATAGTTTATCAAAAAAACATTTTTCCCAAAACAAAACTTTCTCTCGCCGTTTTCGGATTTTTTGCAACGCTCATAATCTACGGCGGAATAATGAACCCGGCATCGGTAATCACATATCAGCCCTACCCCGATTTTGCGCTTATCGTTTCGTCATATTGGCTGGGCTTGCCGTTCGACCTTGTGCACGCGTTTTCCACCGCATTTTTTATGTGGTTTATATCCGAACCGCTGATAGATAAACTTGAACGCATAAAAATAAAATACGGTCTTGTGAAAGATGAGTGAAAAATTCACTGTTAACTTGATTTTTTTGCAAAACAGTGCTATAATATACTCTAGCAATTTTTTGGAGGTAATGAGAATATGAGTAAAGGCAGTATTAAAGTAAATACGGAAAATCTTCTTCCGATAATAAAAAAATGGCTTTATTCAGACAAGGACATTTTTTTGAGAGAGCTTGTTTCAAACGCGCAGGACGCGGTTATGAAGCTTAAAAAACTTGCCGCAATCGGCGAGGCAAATATAGCGGACAGCGAGGATTTCAGAATTGATGTTATCGTGAACAAAACCGCGAAAACCTTAAAAGTGTGCGACAACGGCATAGGTATGACCGCGGACGAGGTTGACAAATACATAAACCAGGTTGCATTTTCGGGCGCGGAGGATTTTATAGCAAAATACGAAAATTCAAAGGACAAAGAGGGCGAAATTATAGGCCACTTCGGTCTTGGATTTTATTCTGCGTTTATGGTGTCAAAGAGCGTTGAGATTGACACTCTTTCATATGCGGACGGCGCAAAAAGCGTTCACTGGGAAAGCGACGGCGGTACGGAATTTGACATTGAGGACGGCACAAAGGAAAGCCGAGGAACAGTTATCACGCTTCATTTAAACGAGGACAGTGAGGAATTTCTGGATGTTGTAACCGTCAGAAAAACGCTTATAAAATACTGCGGATTTCTCCCTGTTAACATCTATCTTATAAACGAAGAAAAAGAAGTTAAGGACGGCGAGGAGGACAAAAACGCAAACACTCCCATAAACGACACGCATCCGCTTTGGCTCAAAAATCCGAGTGACTGCACCGAGGAAGAATACAAAGATTTCTACCGCAAGGTGTTTATGGACTTCAACGAACCTCTTTTTCACATACATTTGAACGTTGATTTCCCGTTTAATTTAAAGGGAATTTTGTATTTCCCCAAGCTTAACCACGAGTTTCAGAGCATTGAGGGACAGATTAAACTTTTCAACAATCAGGTGTTTATTGCGGACAACATAAAGGAAGTTATCCCCGAGTATCTTATGCTTTTAAAGGGCGTTATCGACTGCCCCGACCTGCCTCTTAACGTATCCCGAAGCTTTTTGCAGAACGACGGCTACGTTACAAAGGTATCGAACCACATCACAAAAAAGGTTGCGGACAAGCTTAATTCGCTTTATAAAACCGAAAAAGAAACATATGAAAAATATTGGGACGACATCAATCCGTTTGTTAAATACGGCTGTCTGCGCGACGACAAATTCTATGACAGGGTTAAAGATATTCTTCTTTTCAAGGATATTGACGGCGCATACAAAACACTCAAAGATTTTACCGACGCAGACGTTAAAGAGGTTTACTACGTTACCGATAAGGACGCACAGGCACAGTATATTGACCTTTTGAAAGCGGACGGAATTACCCCCGTGCTTTTGCCCGATATGCTGGACAACCATTTTGTAAGCTATCTCGAATACAAAAATTCCGATATAAAATTCAAGCGCGTTGACTCGTTTATCGGCGACAATCTAAAAGACAACAAGGAAAGCGAAGAAAGCGTTAAAAACAAAATCACCGAAATTTTTAAGGATATTTTGGACAAAGACACAAAAATTGAGGTTTCGCCGTTAAAATCCGAGGATGTTTCGGCGCTGTTCGTTCTTTCCGAGGAGGAAAGACGTATGGCAGAGATGTCGAAAATGTTCGGAAATATGGACTTCGGCGTTCCGAAAGCCGGCGAAACGTTTGTTGTAAACAGCAAAAATCCGCTTGTGCTCAAAATCTGCGAAATTGAGGACAGCGACACCAAAAATCTTTTGGCAAGACAGGTTTACGATATGGCGCGTCTTTCGCACAAAACTCTTTCCGGCGACGATTTGACGGCATTTTTAAAACGAAGCAGTGACCTTTATATGAAGCTTGCCGACAACAAATAACCAATAATTTCTGTAAAATATCAATTTTTGACAACCGCATTTTTAAATATGCGGTTGTTTTTTTAATTTTTTTGTATAATTTTCAAATAACTATTGCATAAATTTATAAAAAAGTGTATAATTTAATAAACTTATGAATTTTGCCACGAGGTAGAATATATGAAAACTGTTGCAATATTATCCAATGCAAAAAAGGACAAAGACTTTAAAACCGCGGAGGCGGTTTATCAAATTATAAAGTCGAAATACAATGTTATAAGTCACATAAATATGCATATAAACGGTATAAAATATACGAGCGAGGACTATGTTCTGCGAAATGCCGAGCTTATTATCGTTCTCGGCGGAGACGGAACAATTCTGCGCACGGCGAGAAAGGTGTGCAAGCGAAAAACTCCAATTCTCGGCATAAATATGGGCAGAGTGGGATTTTTGGCTGAAATCGAAAAAAATTCTCTCGAAAAATATCTCTCGCGCCTTATCGACGGAAAATACTCCATTGAAACACGCAGTATGCTTTATGCCTGCGTTGAAAGAAACGGTCAGCGGATTGCGAAATTTAACGCGCTCAACGACGTTGTTATATCGTGCAATTCGTTCAAAAGAATGGTGGACGTTGAGATTTTTGTTGACGGCACAAAGCTTGACAGTTATTCGGCGGACGGCGTAATTGCATCAACTCCGACCGGTTCGACGGCATATTCTTTATCTGCCGGCGGTCCGCTTGTCGACAGTGCGCTCGACATTATGCTGATAACCCCGATATGCCCCCACTCTCTCACGGCGCGCTCCATTATCCTGCCCGGTGAAAAAACGGTCAAAATCCGTCTGCGCGAAAAAACCGCTCGCCACTCAATTCTCACAATCGACGGTCAGGAGGGTTTTGATTTGGAGGACGGCGACGTTATCAAAATCTGCAAATCAAACTATCAGACATCACTTATAAAACTATCGGATTTAAGTTTTTATGACGTATTGAAACAAAAACTCTGCGAGCGCGGAAAGCAAAACGAAAGGAACTTTTAAAATGACGAAAAGCGAAAGACAAGCAAAAATACTTGAAATTATATCGGAAAACGCGGTATCGACGCAGGACGAAATTGTGCGCATTTTAAATGACGCTGGCTACAACGTGACACAGGCGACCACCTCGCGCGATTTGCAGGAACTGCGCATAACAAAGCTTATGCTCCCCGACGGCACATATAAATACGCGGCGGCAAAACTGCCCGAAATTAACATCAGCGAAAAAATGAACGCGGTTTTCTCGCAGTGCCTTGTGAGCGTTGACTATGCAATGAACATTGTCGTTGTAAAAACGTTTACCGGTGCGGCACAGGCTGTTGCCGCGGCGATTGATTCGTTTGTCTGGGACGAAATCGTCGGCTCAATCGCGGGCGACGACACAATTATGATTGTTGTGCGCAACGAAAAAAGCGCAAAACAGCTTACAGTTAAATTATCGAGATTTATAGCATAAGAGGTGAAAACAATGCTTACTCATTTGAGCATAAAAAACATTGCGGTTATCGACAAAGCGCAGATTGATTTTGATAACGGTTTTAACATTCTCACAGGCGAAACGGGCGCAGGAAAGTCGATTATTATAAATTCACTTAATATTTTAAAGGGCGAGCGTGCGTCAAAAGAGCTTATCCGTTCGGGAGAGCAGAGCGCGCGCGTTGACGGAATTTTCACCGTGTCGGACGAAATAAAAAACGAAATTGAAAATCTTATCGGCATTGATGTTGACGACAACGAAATTATGATTTCGCGCGAATTTAACCTTGACGGAAAAAACAGCGTCCGCATAAACGGCAGTGTCGTCACGCTTTCTATGCTTAAAGAAATCGGCGAATTTTTCGTAAATATCCACGGTCAGCACGACTCCACCTCACTGCTTGTCAAAAAAAGCCATATGGGATTTTTGGATAATTTTGGCGGTGAAAACCTTAAAAATGCGCTTTCGGAATATGCAAAAGTTTATGAGGAATACAAAAAAACAAAATCGGAACTTGACGCGCTGTCTACCGACGAAACCGAAAAAGAACGCAGAATGGACCTTTTGAAATATCAGATTGAGGAAATCGAGGTTGCAAATCTTTCGGCGGACGAGGAGGACGACCTCACCGAAAGACGGAATTTTCTTGCAAACGCTCAAAAAATTTCGGAAAACTGTCTTTCGGCGTTCGACAAGCTGTATGACGGCGAAGAAACGGGAAATTCGGCTCACGACCTCATTTGGGAGGCTGTTAAGCTTTTGGAACAGGTGACGGAATTTAACTCGGAGCTTGACGGAATTTGCAAGGAACTTACCGATATGACCTACATAATTTCCGATCACTCGCACACCATCAAAAAGCTTGCAGACAGTCTTGACAGCAACGATTACGAACTTAACGAAATTGAGGAACGGCTTGATTTAATATACAGTTTAAAGCGAAAATACGGCGCAAACCTCGGCGACGTTTTAAAGTATCTTGACAAAATCAAAAAAGAATATGCCGAAATCGAGCACAGCGGCGAACAGATTAAAATTCTTAACGAAAAACTTAAAGAACTTGAACTTGAAAGGCTGGAAAAAGCCGAGGCACTATCGCTTATACGAAAAGAAAACGCCAAAATTTTGAGCGAAAAAATCTGCGCCGAGCTTGCCGAACTTGAAATGTCGAAAACGGTGTTTGAGGTTAAAATTGAGGACACGGAATTTTCAGCAAACGGCAAGGACGATATAGAATTTTTAATCAGCACAAATCTCGGCGAAATGCCGAAACCGCTGTCAAAAATCGCGTCAGGCGGTGAACTTTCGCGAATAATTCTCGCTATAAAGAGCGTTATTACAAGCGAAAAAAGCGCCGGCACGCTTATTTTTGACGAGGTTGACACCGGCGTAAGCGGAAAAACGGCACAGAAAATCGGCGAAAAGCTATACAAAATGACAAAAAGCGCGCAGGTTATCTGCATAACCCACCTTGCGCAGATTGCCGCACTTGCGGACAAGCATTTTCTGATTGAGAAAAAAACCGAAAACGGACGCACGCGCACCGAAATCACACCGCTTGAGGGAGATTTGCGCGTAAACGAAATTGCGCGAATTATCGGCGGTGAGGTAATCACCGACCTTACGCGCGAAAACGCAAAAGAGCAGATTTTGCTTGCGGACGAAATTAAAAACAAGCTGAAAAAATAAAAGTCAGGGGGTTTTAATATGCACGAAAGACGCGATAAAATCAACTATTATCTTGACATTGCGGAAACCGTGTCAAAGCGCGGTACCTGCATAAGACGCAACTGGGGAAGTATCATCGTAAAAAACGACGAAATTATTTCAACAGGATACTCGGGCGCGCCGAGAGGACGCAAAAACTGCATTGATTTGGGATTTTGCCTGCGCGAGAAACTCAACATTCCGCGCGGAGAACGGTATGAACTTTGCAGAAGCGTTCATTCCGAGGCGAATGCAATAATCTCCGCACCGCGCTCTTTAATGCTTGACGCAACTCTTTATCTTGTCGGAAAAAACGCACGCACGGGCGAATATGTTGAAAACGCAACCTCGTGCGCTATGTGCAAAAGAATGGTGATAAATGCCGGAATTAAAGAGGTTATCGTGCGCGAGGGACACGACAAATACAAAATTATAAAGGTGTCCGACTGGATTGAGCACGACGACTCGCTCACCGAAAATTTCGGCTATTAAACAGCATAAAAGTATCACACTTCGGAGGATTAAATGATTAGTGTTGAACTGATTTTATTTATACTTAAATATGTGTTTGTAATTTTGGCGTTTTTGTTTATCGCAAGCGTTACAAAGCTGATTTATCTCGACATCACCGACACGTCGCGCTATCTTAAAACCGTCGAGGACGCGTATGCTTATTTAAAGCTTATAAACCTGCGCGAGGACCTCAATTTTAAGGTGTACGAAAGCTACGGCATCGGCGAAAACGTGACAATCGGCAGAAAGAAAAGCTGTACGATACGCATAAACTGCCCGTTTTTGTCAAAGGTTCACGCGCGGATTTTTCTTTACAAAGACAAATTTTACGTTGAGGATTTGGGAAGTACAAACGGCACTTTTGTAGGCGGAAAACAGGTTCTCGAAAAGCCCGTCCGCATAAAAGACGGCGACAAAATTTCGTTCGGCGGACTGAGCTTTCTTTTTGTGGAAGTGCTTGACAATTCAAGGGAGGAAAACGAAAATGACGAGATTTAAACTGCGTCCTCCCCTGTTTCTTCTGCTTCTTGACATCTGCGGTTTCGGCTCGTTTCTGCTTTTGACGGGTGACAGTACCGTAAGAAAAGACGCGCTTATTTCGGCGCTTGTGTTTTTCGGCGCGTTGATGCTCATATACATTCTTATGACCGCTTTTAAGCTCGGCGACGTTTACCTTTATCTTATCGCGTCGTTTCTTGTAAGCATAGGTCTTATAATGCTTTTCCGCATTGATTATCAGACATTCGGCAGAAAGCAAACCGCGTGGTTTTTCATCGGCTTGGGACTGTTTTTGATTTCCTATGTCTTTATGCGGTTTATAAAGGTTTGGGATAAACTGCTTGTGTTTTATGCGGCAATGACATTCGTGCTTTTCCTTATAACTCTCATTTTCGGTGAAAACATAAAAGGCGCGAAAAACTGGATAAAAATAGGCGCGCTCACCATTCAGCCGTCCGAGATTATAAAGATTTTTTACGTATTCACAATAGCGTGTTTCATATCGAAAAAAACACCCGAAAATCACTTTTTCAACACTGTGCGTTTCGGCTTTAAAACGGGCGATTTGCTCCTTTCGGCATACGTTTACGGCTGTGTCGGATTTTTTGCAATTCTCAACGAATGGGGCACTGCGCTGTTGTTCTTTTTGACGTATTTTGTGGCGATGTTCATATACGACAAAAGCTTAAAACTTGTGCTTGTAAACGGAATTATGTCAGCGTTTATCGGCATTTTGGGATATTTTTTCACCGACCAGATTTCAACGCGTGTGCACATTTGGCTCGACCCGTGGAAAGATATGCAAGGCAAAAGCTACCAGATTGCGCAGTCACTTTTTGCGATTGTGTCGGGCGGATTTTTCGGGAGCGGACTCGGGCAAGGCTCGCCCACAAGCATCCCCGAAAGCCATTCGGACTTTATATTTTCGGCAATATGCGAGGAAATGGGCTTGTTTACGGGAATTGCAATAATTATGTGCTACTTCATTTTCACCTACCGCGGTGTTAAAATCGCACTCAAAACAAACAACGATTTCTACAAAGCGGTTGCAATTCTCCTTACAACGGTGTTCGGATTTCAAACGTTTATAATAATCGGCGGTGTTATAAAAATGATACCGCTCACCGGCATAACGCTCCCGTTTGTAAGCTACGGCGGAAGTTCGATTATATCAAGCTTTATAATGCTGGGAATTATGGCGGCAATTTCGTCAACCGAAAAAAATCTTTAAAAATTGTGAATAAATAATTTATACAAAAATCTGCAAATTAAGGATAATTTGCGGATTTTTTTTGATAATAAGAGTATGAATTTTAAAAAAAGAGGTTGCGCTATGAAAAAAATTGCATTTTTCGACACCAAGCCGTACGATAAAATTTATTTTGACAAATTTAAAGACGAATTCGGATTTGAAATTAAGTATTTTGAGTCTAAACTGAACCCCGATACAGCATATATTGCCGGAAAATACGACGCGGTATGCGCGTTTGTTAACGACGATTTGGGAAAAGACACCGTAAACGAACTTTATGACAACGGCATAAATATCGTTGCAATGCGCTGTGCCGGCTATAACAACGTTGATTTCAAGGAGGCATACGGCAAAGTACACGTCGTGCGCGTCCCGGCATATTCGCCGTACGCGGTTGCGGAGCACACAATGGCACTTCTTCTGTGCCTTAACCGAAAAATCCACCGCGCTTTTAACCGTACGCGCGAATACAATTTCAGCTTAAACTCGCTTATCGGATTTGACCTCAATCAAAAAACAATCGGCGTTGTGGGAACGGGCAAAATCGGCAGAACATTTATAAACATCTGCAAGGGATTCGGTCTTAACGTTATCGCATACGACGCGTTTCCTCAAAAAAATACCGATATAAACTACGTCACCCTTGACGAGCTTTTTGAAAAATCGGACATTATCTCACTGCACTGCCCGTTAACAAAGGAAACACATCATATGATTAACGAAAAAACCATTGAAAAAATGAAAAAAGGCGTGTATATTCTAAACACGTCGCGCGGTTCGCTTATCGACAGCGAGGCTCTGCTTAACGCGCTCAAAAGCAAGAAAATCGGCGCGGCGGGGTTGGACGTTTACGAGGAGGAAACCGAATTTTTCTACGAGGATTTTTCATACAAAATCATAAACGACGATATTTTGTCGGGACTTATCGCTATGCCCAACGTCATAATCACGTCGCACCAGGCATTTCTCACGCACGAGGCGCTGAAAAATATTGCTTACGTTACCCTTTCAAATTTATCGCGCTATTTCAACAACGAATTTTTGGAAAACGAAATCTGCTACAAATGCCAAAAATACGGCAAATGCGACAGAGAAAAAGAAAAGCGGTGTTTTTAAATGGCGATTGCATTCATAAGAACAATAATTTTGTATCTTTTGGTAATATGCGCAATGCGGATTATGGGCAAACGGCAAATCGGCGAGCTTCAGCCGTCCGAACTGGTGGTTGCAATTATGATTTCCGACCTTGCCACCGTTCCCGTGTCCGATATTGCAATTCCGCTTTTAAGCGGAGTTATACCCATTATGACGCTTATAGTTTTTGAAGTTAGCATATCGTTTTTGACGCTAAAAAGCGAGCGGGCGCGAAACATCATCACGGGAAAGCCGACGTATATCATAAAAGACGGAATTATTGCCGAAAAACATATGCGCGATATGCGCTACAACATTGAAGATTTGCTGGAAGAACTGCGCCTTAAAGACTGCCCGAACATTGCCGACGTTCACACCGCAATACTTGAAACAAACGGCGAATTGAGCGTTGTTTTAAAGTCGAACAAACGCGCAGTGACGCCCGAGGATTTAAAGATAAACCCCAAACAGGAAAACGTTCCGCTGGTGCTTATATCGGACGGAAAAATAAGGTTTAACCACTTAAAAGACTTAAATAAAGATATAAAATGGCTCAATCAAAAACTTGCCGACCGCAACATAAAAAACACCGCCGACGTGTTTTTGTTCTCGGTTGACTCGGACGGAATAATTACTATGCAGATAAGGGACGGTGCGAAAAATTAAAACTTATGTTTTTGTTATGATTTTGCTTGTTATAATCGTCGTGCTTTTGTTCTGCAATTATTTTTACATTGAAAAACGATGCAATGAACTTACTAACCGTTTAGATACGCTTGAAAAAAGCATTATTGATTTTGACGACGAAAAAATAAGCAAAAATCTTGAAGATGTTGAGTCGTACTGGCAGGACAAAAAAGATATGCTCCTTGCGTTTTCAAACCACAAATGCCTTGACGATATTTCGCAGACTTTTTTAAAAATCAGCGCGAAAATCGACACTCAAAGATACGGCGAGGCGCTCGAACAAATCCGTCTTGCGAAGCTTCACATCACCGATATTCTCACAAATGAAATACCGTCATTTGAAAATATTTTTTAGTTGACTTTTAAACTTCATTATGTTATACTGTGAGTTACACTGTCTTAACGACATTAAATTTTCGGAGGGATTATGCGGATACACCTATCGGAAAACTTTACCTATAATAAACTTATGCGTTTTGTTTTTCCGTCAATTATGATGATGGTTTTCTCGTCGCTGTACGGAATTGTGGACGGACTTTTTGTGTCAAACTACGTCGGCAAAACCGCGTTTGCGGCGGTCAACTTTATAATGCCGTTTCTTATGATACTCGGCACGTTCGGGTTTATGATAGGCACGGGCGGAAGCGCAGTCATTGCAAAAACGCTCGGTGAGGGCGACAAGAAAAAGGCAAACGAGCATTTTTCAATGCTGATTTACACAACGCTTATATTCGGTACGCTGTTTGCAATTTTGGGAATTGTGTTTATAAAGCCGATTACGCGCCTTCTAGGTGCGGACGAGCAGATGCTCGGCGACTGCGTTGAATACGGCACGATTATCCTTTGCGCACTGCCGTTTTTTATGCTCCAAAACGTGTTTCAAAGTTTTCTCGTTACGGCGGAAAAACCGCATATGGGACTATTTGTAACGGTTGCCGCCGGTGTTGCGAATATGGTTCTCGACTTTTTGCTTATTGTACCGTTTAAAATGGGTGTTGCCGGCGCGGCGATTGCAACGGCGGTAAGCCAGGCGGTGGGCGGTCTTATTCCGCTTGTATATTTTGCAAACAGCAAAAATTCAAGCCTTTTGCACCTCACAAAAGCGTCTGCCGATTTCAAAACACTCGGCAAGGTGTGCACAAACGGCTCGTCCGAGCTTATGACAAACGTTTCTATGTCGCTGGTTAACATTTTATACAACTTTCAGCTTATGCGACTTGAGGGCAAAGACGGCATTGCGGCGTTCGGTGTTATAATGTATGCAAACTGGATTTTCATTTCTATTTTTATAGGATATTCCATCGGCAGTGCGCCGATTGTCGGTTATAACTACGGTGCGAAAAACGACACGGAATTAAAGAATATTTTCAAAAAAAGTTTTGTAATTTTAACCGTTATGGGAATTTTGCTCACGGCAATTTCGGTTGCCTTTGCGCGTCCGCTTGCAGGAATTTTTATAGGCTACGACAAAACCCTGCTCGCGCTTACAGAACACGGATTAAGACTGTTTTCGCTCGCCTTTCTTGTGTGCGGATACAACATTTACGGCTCGGCATTTTTCACGGCGCTCAACAACGGCATTATTTCCGCGGCAATATCTTTTATGCGAACGCTTGTATTCCAGGCGGCAGTGGTAATTATTCTGCCGATTTTCTTTAAAACCGAGGGAATTTGGTTTTCGCTTTTGGTGTCGGAATTATTGGCATTTACTGTGACATTCGCCTTTATAACGGCAAAAAGAAAAGTTTACAACTATATGTAGAAATATAATATATACCGAAACAAAAAAATCCTTGCTTTTAAGTTTTTAAAAGCAAGGATTTTTAATTTTTCACAATGTTATTTTACTGCGGAAATTTTATGAATGTCGATAACCTTTTTGCTGTCCTCTTTAACTTCTTTGGTTTCCTTTGCGGAATTAGACAATATCTCCGACGCGTCGAAAACGGGGTCAGCCATAGGAGTTTTAAGCGTTGCGCCGATTTCTTTCTTGAGTTTTACGGGAATATCGTTTGCGCCGTCAAGCTTTGTTTCAAGCTCGGCTGCGCCCTCGTCGATAATTTTAACCTTATTCACAAACTCATTTGTCGTGTTCAAAAGCTTATCCAAAATTTCGGTGTAAAGCGCGCGTATGCCGACAACTTCGTTTTTCATATTCTCGCTGGAGAGTGCAACAAACGCCTCGTAATTTTCGATTTGCTCGGTAAGCTCCGACGCAACCTCTTTTCTCACCGCGTCCATATCGGCATACGCCTTTGAGCAGATTTCGCCCGCCGCACTGTACGCGTTTGCGGTGCTTAATTTTGCCTCGGCTCTCACCTTTTCCATTTCTTCGCAAAGCGCGGTGTTTTCTTCGGTTGCCTTTGCAAGCTCAAGCTTAACGCTTTCAAGCTCGGCTGCCTTTGCCGCCTCTTTTTTTGCCTCGGCAAGTTCTATCATAATATTGGTAAGCTTTAAATTAAGCTCTTCGTTTTCGTTTTTAAGCATTTCAAGCGCCGTATCAACTTCTTTTTTGTTGTATCCGAACAAACCTTTTTTCATTTAAGTTTTCATACCCTTTCGTTTTAAGTCGGTAAAAAGTATTCTACCATATTTTACATAATTCGTCAATATTACTTTATCAAATAATTCATAAATGCGACCGCAAAGTTGAAGTAAATCAAAATCGAGCAGGCGTCAACAATAGTTGTGATAAGCGGTGATGCCATAAGCGCCGGGTCAAGTCTGCATTTTTTCGCAAGTATCGGCAGTGCACAGCCCAAAAATTTTGCAAGAATAATTGTGCACATAAGCGTGACGCCGAGCACTATCGCAAGTGCATATGCGTTCACCGACGGATCGGAATTATACATAATTATAATTCTTACGCCGTTTACAACCGCCAAAACAACACCTACAAGCAATGCAATCCGTATTTCCTTAAACACGGCTTTCAAAAAGTCAGAGGTTTTGATTTCGTCAAGCGCAAGACCGCGGATTATAAGCACGGACGCCTGCGAACCGCAGTTTCCGCCTGTATCCATAAGCTGGGGAATGAACGAAACCAATAGCGGTATCGACGAAAACGCCGCCTCATACTGCGTTATAATCGTTCCGGTGAAAATTGCCGAAAGCATAAGGAACAAAAGCCACGGTATGCGGTTTTTTGCGTGCTGCCACACCGAGGTTTTAAAATATGTGTCCTCATTCGGCATAACCGCACCCATTTTTGTAATATCCTCTGTTGTTTCGTCCTGCAAAACGTCGATAGCGTCGTCGATTGTGACGATACCGACCAGCCTTTCCTCCTTGTCCACAACGGGGATTGCCAGAAAATCGTATTTGTCGAAAAGATTTGCAACGACCTCTTTATCCTCCGACGTGTCAACGCAGACGATATTTGTTTCCATTATATCTTCAATAACCACATTCTGCTCGGAAAGCATCAAATCTTTCGCGCTCACAATGCCGATAAGCTTTCGGCTTTTTGTGGTTACATACAGCGTGTATATCGTTTCTTTGTCAACGCCGTCTTTTCGTATGCGCTCAAACGCGTCGGCAACCGTCATATCCTTTTTAAGGTCTACAAACTCGGTTGTCATAATACTTCCGGCGCTGTCCTTGGGATAATTCAAAATTTCGTTTATCATTTCCCTTGTTTCGCTGTCGGTATATTTTAAAATTCGCTTTACCACATTTGCCGGCATTTCTTCGATAATATCAACCGTATCGTCGACGTAAAGCTCATTAAGCATTGCTTTAAGCTCGGTATCGCTGAACGATTTTATAAGATGCTCCTGCATATCGTGGTCCATTTCGACAAATGTTTCCGCGGCAAGTTCTTTGGGAAGTATTCTGAAAAGTATCGGCAAATGCTCAATGGGAATATCCGCCATAAGCACAGCCAAGTCATACGGATTTATGTCCAGCAACTCCTCTTTCAGCTGGGCATATCTTCTTTTTTCCAAGAGAAACAAAATTCTCTCCTGCATTTTTTCCTGCATTTTTATGCCTCCTTAAACTAACATTAGTATGCGCAGTTTAAAAGGACACAAAACACCGAAATTTATAACCAAAAATCAAATTTTGCGCACAAAGAGCAGTGCGCTTTTAAAAATTATTGAGCATAAATCAGGGGGTTTTATGTCGCCGCTGCCCGATGCGTTCATTCGATTTTCACCTCATTTAAAAACAAAATTTTATGCGGACATTTTTAGTACCGCATACGAGTAATATTATAACTCTTTTTTCGTCATTTGTCAACAAAAAAACTTATCCGAAAACAAGTCTGCACACCGCAACGCTTACGAAAATCCCGACAATATCGGCAATGAGCGCGCATTTCACGCTGTGGCGCATATTTTTGATTTTTACCGCACCGAAATAAACGCTCAATGTGTAAAACGTCGTTTCGGTCGACCCCATAAGTGTTGACACTGCACGTCCGACAAACGAATCGGTGCCGCAGGTTTTGAAAATGTCGGTTGCCATAGCGAGCGAACCGCTCCCTGATATTGGACGCAAAAGCGCGAACGGCACCATTTCCGCAGGGAAAGAAATAAGGCGTGCAAACGGCGTTACAATCGCAGTGAAAATATCCATCGCGCCCGAGCCTTTGAGCATATTTACCGCAACCAAAATGGCAAGTATCGGCGCAAAAATCGAAACCACCGTTTTAACGCCCTCTTTTGCGCCCTCGATAAACGCGTCGTAAACGTTCACCTTTTTATAAAGCGCATAGCCGACAAACAAAATCAGCATCATCGGCACGCACATTGACGAAATTCTGCTCATAACCGCCTCCTGCCGGCGCTTGCATACACACTTGTCAGCGCACAGGCGCAAAACGCGGTTATTACGGAGGTTATCCACACGGGAACGATAATTTCGGACGGATTTTGCGAGCCGAGCGACGAGCGGATTGCAATAAGCGTCGACGGAATAAGCTGGATTGACGCGGTGTTGAGCACAACAAACATACACATTTCGTTGCTTGCCGTGCCTTTTTTCGGATTTATCCTGTCCAGCTCGTTCATTGCCTTAAGTCCGAGCGGTGTTGCGGCATTTGCAAGCCCAAGAATGTTTGCCAGCATATTCATAGAAATTGCCGCGAGCGCAGGCGAATTTTTGTCAAGACGCGGAAAAAGCACGCGCGTGAGCGGACGTATCAGCTTTGCAAAAACCTTTGTAAGTCCGCTTTTTTCGGCGATTTTGAGCATACCGCACCACATCACCACCGCGCCCGAAAACGATAAAACCGTTGTCACCGCGCCGTTTGAGCCGTCAAAAAGCGCGTTTGTCACGCCGTCGATTTTTCCCGTTGCAAATCCGCACACGATTGAAATTATAACCAAAAATCCCCATATATAGTTGAGCAACGCTATCCCCCCTATTAAACAATATTACAGTCACATTAAAAAAATTCGCGAAATCATTGACGCGCAAAAATTTTTAAAATAAAATGTACTTGTATAAAACTTTTTACGGCATTTTGCAGTCTAAGCTAATGAAAGGAGGCAATACAAGATGTCGACACGAAAAGCCTTTGAAAAATTTATGGAGGGTAACATAGATAACGCCTACCGATTTGCATACACCTTTGTGAAAAACAAACCGGACGCGGAGGATATTTTGTCCGAGAGCGCGGTAAAAGCACTCAAGGCGATTAAAACCTTAAAAGACGAAAAATACTTAAAAAGCTGGTTTTACAAGATAATCACAAACACCGCGATTACGCACATAAACCGCGGGAGGAAAGTTGTCAGCGTAGATTTTTCGCAGTGCGAAGAAATTGCGCACAACGACGAAACAAACCTTGAATTTTTCGATATTTTAAAGGATTTAAGCATTCAGGACAGGAGCATTATAGTTTTAAAAATTTTGGAGAATATGAAGTTTTGTGAAATCGCCGAAATTTTAAAGCTTAACGAAAGCACCGTCAAAACGCGTTATTACAAGGCGCTCAAAGCACTTAAAATTGATTTGGAGGGCGAAATTTATGGATAAAATCAAACTTTTAAAAGACGAATATCAAAAAATAAACATTGACAAAAAATTTAAGGAAAGGACGATTTGTATGATTAAAAACAAAAACAGAAAAAAATTAGTTCTAAAACTTTGCTCGTCAATCGCGGCAAGTATTGTAATTCTCGGCACTGCGGCGGTCAATCTCTCCCCCACTCTCGCGTATGCCGCAAAAGATATACCCGTTTTAAAGGATATTGTAAGAGTTGTTACTCTCGGCAGATACGAGGCTAACGAAAACGGATACAGTGCGGAAATCGCGTCGCCGAAAATTGAGGGACTTTTAGACAAGGAGCTTGAAAACAGGCTTAACAAAGAGTTTAAAGACAACGCGGACGCGCTTATTTCGGCATACGAAAACGACGTCAAGGAGCTGAAAAAAGAATTCGGTGACGAAACAATTCATATGGGTGTAAAATCCGACTACATCATAAAAACCGACAACGACAATTATCTGTCGCTCGACGTTTACATCCTAAACGTCGCGGGTTCGTCGTCAACAAAGCACACCTTCTACACAATCGACAAGAAATCGGGAAAACTTGTGACGTTAAAATCACTTTTTAAAGACAATGCCGACTATATCACGCCGATCAGCAACTACATCAGAGGCGAAATGAAACGCATAAACAATGAAGAAAACGGCGCGTTCTGGATTGAAAAGGACGAATTTAACTTTGATATATTTGAAAAAATCAAGCCCAACCAGAATTTTTACATCAATTCCGACAATAAATTGGTAATTTGCTTTGACAAATATGACGTTGCGGCGGGCGCGCAAGGCAGTCCCGAATTTGTAATTCCGGACAGTGTAATCAAAGACATTTTAAGATGATTTTTCCCCGTTTTAAAGCCTGTCGGCGCAAATCCGACAGGCTTGTGACGTATTTGTGTCCAATAGGTGACAAAATATTACAATTAAGTAACAAATAAGATTTTTTTCGATTTTGTATTGACATTATTTACAATATATGGTAATATATCTTAGCAAGCTTGAGGGACATAAAAAAGAGTACATAGACGTATGCGATTTGAGCCGCTTATAAAATCCAATTATTCGGGATTGACGTTTATTTTAACGGCAATCCAAAGCGATGTGTTACACCTCAAATTCGAAATTCGGTTTATTACTATTTTCTCTCTACGCCGGCATTAGAGAGCCGAACCTCGTATGCCTAGCCACTTCTTGCTTATTACCCTTAAGCAAAAATTTTATTACAAAGGAAGTGTTTAAAATGCTCAAATCTACGGGCATAGTACGACAGGTGGATGAATTAGGAAGAATTACCCTTCCTATCGAGCTTCGAAGAACGCTCGAAATCAACGAAAAGGACAGTCTTGAAATTTTTGTTGAAGGTAATACAATAGTTCTTAAAAAATATGAACCGTCTTGTATGTTCTGCGGTAACGCGCGGAATGTTATTTCATACAAAGACCGGAATATTTGCTCTGACTGCCTTGAAGAACTAAAGAACTTTAACGCGTAAGTTACGCGGCGCAAGCTGACATAGAAAGGACTTACCACCCTTTTCATTTCAGCTTCATATCATACGTAATATGTGCTATTTTATTTATTAACCAGTTTTTGATGGGGTTTAACCTGTGATATATAGAAGACCGCTCGGAAGAAAAATCCGGGCGTTTTGTTTTTACGGCAAAAAAACAAGCCGGATTTTTTACATTTCCGGCTTGCTTTTTATTCTATGCGGTAACGATTTTGCTGTCCGCGTGAAGATTAAATTTATCAACCGCTGTTTCGCGCATTTTATATTTCAAAATTTTTCCTGCCGCGTTCATAGGAAATTCATCTACAAAATCAACGTATCTGGGAACTTTATGTTTCGCCATATGGCTCTTTACAAACTCCTTGATTTCGTCCTCGGTCGCGGTTTCACCCTCTTTTAAGATTATGCACGCCATAATTTCCTCGCCGTACTGCTTGTCGGGCACGCCGATAACCTGAACGTCCTTAACTTTCTCGTGAGTGTAAATAAATTCCTCAATTTCTTTCGGGTAAATATTTTCACCGCCTCGGATAATCATATCTTTGATACGTCCGGTAATCTTATAATTTCCGTCCGCGGTTTTGCGCGCCAAATCGCCGGTATGAAGCCAGCCGTCTTTGTCGATTGCCGCCGCAGTAGCCTCGGGCATTTTGTAGTAACCTTTCATAATGTTGTACCCGCGTGCCACAAACTCGCCGTCGGTGTTTACGGGAAGTTCCTCATTCGTTTCGGGGTCTACTATTTTGCACTCAACGCCGAAAATGTTTGAACCTACCGTGTTAACCCTTGTTTCGAGAGAATCTGTCGTTTTGCTCATCGTACAGCCGGGCGATGCCTCTGTCTGACCGTATGTTATGCAGATTTCTTTCATATTCATTTTGTTTACGACGTCCTCCATAACCTTAACGGGACACGGACTGCCTGCCATAATTCCCGTTCTCATATGCGAGAAGTCAGTTTTTGTAAAGTTTTCATTTTCCAGCATAGCGATAAACATTGTTGGAACACCGTGAAAAGCGGTGATTTGCTCTTTATTTATGCAAGCCAAGCCTTTGCGCGGTGAAAATGCCGTTATCGGCGACATTGTGGTTGCGTGAGTAACCGAGGCGGTCATAGCAAGTACCATTCCGAAACAGTGGAACATCGGCACCTGAATCATCATTTTGTCGGCTGTGGACAAATCCATACAGTCGCCGATTGCTTTTCCGTTGTTTACAACGTTGTAATGCGTGAGCATAACGCCTTTCGGAAATCCCGTTGTGCCCGACGTGTACTGCATATTGCAGACGTCATTTTTATGCACCTTCATACGCATTTTTTCAACCTCAGAAATATCAACCGTTTCGGCAAGTTTCATAGCGTCGTCCCAAGTGTAGCAGCCGTTGTTTTTGCTGTCGACCGTGACAACGTTTTTCAGCACGGGAAGTCTTTTGCTCTTTAAATCGCCCGGGTCGCATTCTTCAAGCTCAGGGCAGATTTCCTTGATGATTTCTATATAATTTGAGTCTTTGTAGCCGTCAATCATAACCAAAGTCTGCGTGTCGGACTGTCTTAACAGATACTCCGCCTCGTGCACCTTGTATGCGGTATTAACGGTAACAAGCACCGCACCGATTTTGGTTGTCGCCCAAAATGTTATATACCACGCAGGAATATTTGTCGCCCAAATTGCAACGTGGTCTCCTTTTTTAACGCCCATCGCGATAAGCGAACGCGCAAAGGTGTCAACGTCGTCGCGGAATTCGGGATATGTTCTCGTATAGTCAAACTCGGTGTAGCGGAAAGCGTACTGATTGGGAAATTCCTTGCACACGCGGTCAAGCACGTCGGGGAAAGTTTCGTCAATAAGTCTTTCCTTTTTCCAGATATATTTTCCCTTGCCGTCCTTGCTGTCAAAAAGCGTGTGAGCCATTTTTTTGTACGGCTCCATAAAGTTTGCAAAATGAGGAAATACGATACCTGCGTCGCAAAGTTCTCTCGCCCATCTTTTTACCCATTCGAGCGAAATATAGCCGTCGTAACCTGTTTTTTCAAGCTCGGTGAGCATTGCATCAAGAGGCAAATCGCCCTCACCCATAAGGCGGTATTCGCATTTTCCGCCAATCATAACGCTGTCTTTTGCGTGAACAAATTTTATGTAGCTTCCGAGGTTTTCAATGGTCGTATGCGGCTGCTCGTTTGCATATCTGTACGGGTGATGCAAATCCCACAGCGCTGCAACATACGGGCTGTTCACGTCGTCCAAAAGCTTTCTCAAACGTTTTGTATCGGCATAAACACCGTTTGTTTCAACAAGCAGTGTAATATTTTTTCCGTCTGCGATTTTCGCAAGGTCGAGCAAAACTTTTTTAACATATTCGTCGTCAACCTCGCCCTCGGGCATCGGCTCAATATCACCCAGAATACGAATATACGGCGTGTTGAGCTTTTGCGCAAGCTCGATATATTTTGTAATTTCAAAAATAATCTCGTCATAATTTTCTTTGAATTTTAACGCACAGCCTGACGAAAGGCAGGGAATTTCAAGACCCAACTCATTTAGCTTTGACAGCGTTTTGTCAATTTTGGAATCGGTAAACGGCTTTGCGGTGACTGCAAAAATGTCGTCGCCCAGGCCTCTGACTTCAATTCCGTCAAATTTCAAGTCTTTTGCCATCGAGTAAATGTCTTCCCAGCTAAAGTACGGGCAAGCCAGTGTTGAAAAACTAAGCTTCATAAGTTGGTCTTCCTTCCTTGATATAAATTTTCAAACCGTAAAAAAGTTTGATTACTTTATATTACCACATTTTTCTCGGTATTTCAACACAAAAATTCAATAATAAACCTCTTTTTAATGCAAATTAAGATGTGCAAATATAACAAAAAAGATAAAAAATTTTTTGTTTGACTTAAAACGTAAAACGCATTATAATATAAGTGTAATGAAATTTACCGTTAGCCGAAAGAAAGCAAAAGGTGAAGATATGGCGAAAATCAAAATAAAAAAAGGCTTTGTTTTAAACGAAATAGACGGCGAATATATCGTTGCGGCGACGGGCAAACGCTCGCGCACGTTCGGAGGATATATCTGCCTTAACCATACAGGAAAATTTTTGTGGGACATCATTTCAAAAGGCACCGAAAAAGATACTCTCTACAAAAATTTTGCAGAGGAATTCGGAATAGATTACACCACCGCAAAAGATGACGCGGACGCGTTTTTGTCAAAGCTTGAAGGGGCGGATATTATTGAGCGGTAACAAAAGCAGGGAATTTTCAATAAACAAGCTCCGCACAGTTATGGACAGCGTAATAAATACCGGCGGTGAATTTAAAATGATTTCGCGCGGAACGAGTATGCTCCCTATGCTCCGCGACGGCGTTGACACCGTTGTGGTTGTAAAGGCAAATACGCCTCTTAAAATCGGCGACGTTCCGCTGTATATACGCGAAAACGGCGAATATGTTCTTCACAGAATTATAAAGGTGCGAAAAGACGGTTATGTTCTTCGCGGAGATAATCAAACCGTTTCGGAATATCCGATTTGCGAAAATCAAATCGTCGGGGTTCTTACGGCATACATAAAAGACGGCAAACGCATTGAATGTACCGATTTAAAATACCGCATTTATGCGTTTTACGTTGTGCATTTTATGTATTTCAGGCTTTTTTACAAAAAATCAATGCGTCTTGCACGACGTATTTTTGGAAAAATGAAACGCGTGATAAAACGCATTATTTTAGCCGAAAGAAAGTAATCCGAACGTTTTAAACGTTCGGATTTTTTATTTAATCTTCTGATGTTATAACGAGCAAAAGTCCTTTTTCAAAGATAATTTCGGCGTCTGTATCGGTAAATTCATTGCTTATGCCGATTGAATCGCCCATTGTAAGCGTAAAACCGCAAAGCGGATATTTTAAGCCTTTAAGCGTCACTCCGCACACGTTTTCGGTGAGCGGAACGAGCGACAGCCTCCGTCCGTGTTCGGGCGGAATTTTTATGCTTTTATCGGTCAGAAAAACCTTGTTTTTTTCATTCAAAACCGTACCTTTCACGCCTTTTTCGAGCATATATTTTAAAAGCATTATGTTTGCAAGCGAATGGTCAATCCGTCCGCCCAGCGCGCCGATAAGCGTTATGTCGCGAAAACCTTTTTCAACGGCAAAATCTACCGCAATATGCGTATCGGTGGCATTTTTTTCAATCTTAAATTTTTTAATATCCTTACATTCGTCCAAAAATCCCGACTTTTCTATTTCGTCAAAATTGCACGAGTCAAAATCGCCAAGAAACATATCGGGTTTAATGTTCAACTTCTGCAAAAGATAAATTCCGCCGTCGGCGCAGATGATGTATTTTCCGCGCAGAATTTCACGGTAAAATTCTGAGTTTTCAAACTTTCCGCCCGACACTATAACAGCTTTGTCACTCATAAGATGCTCCTAAAATTTCTTTAAACTTTCAACCGCTTTTCTAACGTCATCCGCCTTAAACACGCTCGAACCCGCAACTATAACGTTCGCGCCCGCGTCAACGACCGATTTTATGTTGTCCTCACCGATACCGCCGTCAACCTCGATGTCAATATTTTTGTCCATCAGGCGGATCTTTTTAATTTTGTCAATGCTTTCGGGCATAAACTTCTGACCTCCGAACCCCGGCTCGACGCTCATTACAAGCGCCATATCAATATCGGGCAAAAACTTTTCCAAAACCTCCGCGTCCGTTTTAGGCTTAATGGAAATTCCGAGTTTTTTGCCTGCCGATTTAACCGCATTTTTTATGTATTCAAAATCCATATTGCACTCGTAATGCACGGTGATGATGTCCGCGCCCGATTTTAGGAAAACGTCAACGTATTTCTCGGGATTTTCAATCATAAGGTGCACGTCAAGCACAAGATTTGTGTGCTTTTTTATGCACTTTACAATGTCGGGTCCAAAGGTTATATTGGGTACAAAATGCCCGTCCATAACGTCAATATGAACGTAATCCGCACCGCCTATCTTTTCAATTTCGTCTTTAAGACACGCAAAGTCGGCTGCAAGCACCGACGGTGAAAGTTTTATCATTGTTGTCCCCTTTTTTACCTTCTTTTGTCTATTTATATTCGTTTTCCTTCTGCTTTAAATATTCGTAAAAAACACGGTAGCTCTCATACCTCGACGGCGGAATTTCGCCGTTTTCAACCGCATTTTTAATACCGCAGTCGCGCTCGTTCAAGTGTCTGCAATCCGAAAATTTACACCCGTCGGCATAACTTAAAAATTCAGGATAATACCGCCATAACTCCTCCGACGGAAATTTAGGCAAATCAAGCATACTGAAACCCGGCGTATCGGCAAGATACGAACCGTCGGCGTATTCCAAAAGTTCAACGCACCGCGTTGTGTGCTTTCCGCGGCTTAATTTTTTGCTGATGTTTCCCGTCTGCAAATCAAGCCCCGTAAGCTTCTTTAATATACTCGACTTTCCAACACCCGAAAAACCTGCAAAAGCCGTAACTTTCTTGTTTATCAACCCTTTCAGCTCGTCAATTCCGACGTTTGAAAGCGTGCTTGTAACAATGGTTTTTACGTCCGCGTTTTCATAGATTTTGCATATTTTCTCCGCGTCGGCGCTGTCGCACAAATCCGACTTGTTAATGCACAAAATTGCCTCAACACCGTTGTTTTTTGCGATAAGAAGCATTTTGTCGATAAACAAAAGGTCGGGATTAGGATTTTTGACCGCCGCAACAAGCACAAGAGTGTCGATATTCGATATGGGCGGACGGACGAAAAAGTTTTTGCGTTTGCCGATTTTTTTAACCGTTCCGCTTCCGTTTTCGTCTATGTCTATGTCAGCAAAATCCCCTACCGTAGGCACTTTCGCCTCATTCCGAAATTTTCCGCGCGCACGGCATTCTATAATGCCTATATCGGTTTTGACATAGTAAAATCCGCCTATTCCCTTTATAATTGTGCCGTTTTTCGTTAGCATATTTAAAAAAATCCTTTAATCAAAATTTACAGTTTTCGTCACCTTTTTTACGCCGTCGATATGCACTTCAAACGTTTTTGTGCCGGTACCCGTGAGCGTTGCCGAATATTCGGGCGTTTTTGACGGGTCAACCGTAACGGCGGACACAACTCTGCCTCCCGTAACGATTTTAATTTCAAC
This sequence comes from Qingrenia yutianensis, assembly GCF_014385105.1. Taxonomy (NCBI): domain Bacteria; kingdom Bacillati; phylum Bacillota; class Clostridia; order Eubacteriales; family Oscillospiraceae; genus Qingrenia; species Qingrenia yutianensis. The sequence goes on from NZ_JACRTE010000002.1 coordinate 45,178, forward strand.
AGGTTTTGAATAGCCCGATAAATCAATGGTGAGTGTTTTTGTCTTTGCCGCGGGAGGCTGCGTTGTCGGGTTCTGCGCTGTGCTCTCGTTTCCTTTGCTTACGGTAAGAGTTACCGACGTGCCTTTTTTCGCACCGCCGTTTATGCTCTGCGAAATGACCGTTCCGCTTGCTTTATCCGAAGTTTTCTCGTTTTTTTCAACCTTAAATCCTGCGTTTTCAAGTTCTGATTTTGCCTCGTCATAGGTTTTTCCAACAACCTGCGGAACCATAATTTCTTCTTCATCCGCCTTTTTAACAGCGACGTAAAGTGTAACGCTGTCGCCTTTTTCAAGCTTTGTTTTCGCGCTCGGGCTTTGGCGGATAACCTCGCCCTCCGACGCTGACTCGCTCTTCTCTTCGGACTTTGTAACCTTAAGTCCGAGCTTTGTAAGCTCTTTTTCCGCACTGTCGAAATCTCTGCCCTTGTAATCGCTCAAAACTATTTCCGTCGGCTCTTTTCCGCTTATAACAACGCTGATTTTTTCAAGCGTTGCAACCGTCATATCCGCTTTGGGCGACTGTTCTATAATCGTGCCGTCCTCTTCTGTGCTTTCCTTATATTCAAGCACTTCGATAACCGCACCGTTGTCTTTTGCAACTTTTTCCGCTCCTTCAAGCGTCATCCCCATAACGCTGGGAACTTTTATGTTTCCGGAATTCTGCGAACCGAAAAACATAAATCCGAAAACAACAGTGAGCACGCCGACAATCAAAAGCGAAGTGAGCATTGCAAAAACCACCGCTTTTTTGTCGCCTTTTTCGCCGTTATTTCCTTTTTTTGAGGTGTTTGAGCCTTTTTTCCTTATGTTTTCGGGCATAACATCAAGCTCCTCTCTTTTAACTATCGGCGCAATTTTTCTTGTTGCGTCCGCATCGTCGTCAGTCGGCGTGTTAACCACCGACGGCGCGTCAAGATTAGGATTTTTAAGTATTGCATAAAGGTCGTCGGATAAATCCTCCACCGACTGATAGCGGTAACGCGTTTCCTTTGCCATTGCCTTGAAGGTCACGCCCTCAACGCACTGCGGAACGTCGCTCACCTGCTCGCAAATCGACCTCGGCGCTTCTTCAATCTGCTTCATCGCCACCGCAACGGGTGTGTCGCCCGTGAACGGAACTTTTCCGACAAGCATTTCATACATAACAACGCCGAGCGAATAAATGTCGGATTTTTCATCAACATAACCGCCCCTTGCCTGCTCGGGCGAAAAATAGTGCACCGAGCCGAGAACGTCGTCCGACGCCGCAACGGTTGAAGTGGTTGTGGCACGTGCGATACCGAAATCGGTAACCTTAATCGCGCCCGTTGACGTAACTATAATATTGTGCGGTTTTATGTCGCGGTGCACGATATGTTTTTTGTGCGCCGCCGCAAGACCGTGGCAAATTTCGATTGTGATGCTGACCGCCTCGCGCCACGGAATTCTTCCCTTTTTCTCAATATACTGTTTGAGCGTCACGCCCTCGACATATTCCATAACGATATAGTGAATACCGCCCTCTTTGCCGACGTCGTAAACCGACACAATATTCGGGTGCGTAAGACTTGCCGCCGCCTGTGCCTCAATGTTGAACCGCCTTACAAATTCCTCGTTATCCGTCAAATCTTCTCTTAAAACTTTTATAGCAACAATTCTGTTCAAAAGTCTGCATCGCGCCTTATAAACAACTGCCATACCGCCTTTGCCGATTTCCTCCAGAATTTCGTATCTTCCGCCAAGTATTTTGCCAACCATATTTTTACACCTCTTTATCCTAAATCAAAATTTAACCGCCGCAACGGTGATATTGTCAAGTCCGCCGCGCTCGTTTGCCCTGTCTACAAGCTTTTTAACCGCATCTTTAAGGTCAATTTCACTCGTAACAATGCTCTTTATCTCGTCTTTTCCCACCATATTTGAAAGTCCGTCGGTGCAAATAACAATCATATCTCCGCTTTTTGCCTTGAATTTGTAAAAATCGGTTTCCACATCAGCATTTGTGCCGACCGCACGCGTGATGAGGTTTTTGTTCGGGTGGTTTTCCGCCTCTTTTTCGCTTATTTCACCGAGGTCGATAAGCTCCTGCACAACCGAATGGTCTTTCGTCACCTGGTTGATTTTGTCCTGCGTAATGTGATACAGTCTGCTGTCGCCCACATTTGCAATATAGAGGTTTTCGTTCTCGACAATGCACAAAACCACCGTTGTGCCCATACCGAGAAGATGACTGTCCTCTTTTGCGGCGGCATAAACCGTTTTGTTGGCAAGCTCGATTGCGTTTTTCAAAAGATTTTTAATGTCGCCCTCGTTCTTCCATTCAAAGTTCTTGTCAAAACACGATTTTATGCAGTCGACCGTCATTTTGCTTGCAACCGCACCGCCTCTGTGACCGCCCATACCGTCGGCAACAATAATATACCCGATGTTTTTTGTAAACTCGGATACAAAATAACTGTCCTCATTTGCCAGTCTTTTTTTACCGATGTCCGAATATGCTGCGCTTATCATTTTCCATCACCTGCTTTTTACATCTTTATTTGTTTTTTGGTCCGCACGGCGGAGCTGTCCGCACGACGCGTTTATGTCGCTGCCGAGTTTTCTCCGAACCGTGGTTGTTATTCCGTTTTTCTCCAAAACTTTCGTAAATTTTTCTATCGCCGGACGTCCGCTTTTCTTAAATCCCGTTTCGTCAACCTCGTTTACGGGAATTAAGTTAACGTGGCAAAGCATACCTTTCAGCTTTTTTGCCAGAATCCTTGCAACGTTTTCCGAGTCGTTAACGCCGTTTATAAGCGTGTATTCAAAGCTTATTCTGCGCCTTGTTGCGTTAACATAATGTTTGCACGCGTCTATAAGCGTGTCAACGTCATATGCCTTATTTACCGGCATAATCTCGCTTCGCAGGTCGTTTGTCGGCGCGTGAAGCGAAATCGAGAGCGTTATCGGAATATCCGCTTTCTCTAATTCTACTATATTTTTTACAATTCCGCAAGTAGAAAGTGAAATATGTCTGTATCCTATGTTTAATCCCAAAGGGTCGTTTACGTTTTTTAAAAATTTTATAACGTTGTCAAAGTTGTCGAGCGGTTCGCCTATTCCCATCATAACTATGTTTGAAATGCGCTCGCCTATGTCTTTCTGTGCAAAAATAACCTCGTCTAAAATTTCGCCGGCAGATAAATTTCTTACAAGTCCGCCGATTGTGGACGCACAGAATTTGCACCCCATTCGGCACCCCACCTGCGACGATATGCAGATTGTTATGCCGTGCTTGTAATACATAATTACCGCCTCGACGGTGTTGCCGTCGCCGAGCTTAAAAAGATATTTTGTCGTTTTGTCGATTTTCGACACAAGCTTTCTCACAATAGTAAGCGTGCTGATATATGAAATTTTGCCAAGCTTTGCGCGCAGAGCTTTCGAGATGTCAGTCATTTCGTCAAAATCGGTCACGCCGAGCGACAGCCATTTAAAAATCTGCTTTGCACGGAATTTCTGCTCGCCGTTCGATATCAAAAAATCTTCAAGTTCGGGCAAAGTTAAATCCTTTAAGTTAATTTTTTCCATTTAATCAATCCTTATAAATTTTGCCGTAAAAAATCCGTCAGTACCGTAAATATGAGGATAAAACGTGATAAATCCGTCGTTTTCAATATCAAGGACAATTTTTTTAAGCGCAAAGTTTTTGTTTTGCAAAAGAAATTTTTTCACGTTTTCTTCGCCCTCGTCCTTTGTGAACGTGCAGAGCGAAAATACCAATGTACCGCCTTTTTTCACGTATTTTGCGCAATTGTTTAAAATTTCAAGTCCCATATCCGCGAGATTTGAAATATCGTTTTGCGTAACCGAATATTTAATCTCGGGCTTTTTGTTCACAATTCCGAGTCCCGAACACGGCAGGTCGGCAAGAACAAAATCAAATTTGTCAAAATACGCCTTATTCTCCGCCGTAGCATCGCTTATGCACGGCTTAATTATGTCAATTCCGAGCCGTTTCGCGTTTTCCGAAATAAGCTTTATTTTATGCTCGTATATGTCGGACGAATAAATTTCGCCGTCGTTTTGCATAAGCTGTGCAATATACGTCGATTTTCCGCCCGGCGCGGCGCAAATGTCCAAAACGGACGCGCCTTTTTTCGGTGCAAGAATTTTACACGCAAGCATACTTGACAAATCCTGAACGTAAAACAAGCCGTCGGGAAAATATTTGCTTTTCAATAAAAATCCGAGCTTTGAAACCCTCACCGCGTCGGCGCAGAGCGTGCTTTTTTCATATTCTACACCCTCGCCGTCAAGAATTTTTAAAAATTCATCAACCGAAATTTTCAGGGTGTTTACGCGGATATAAATTTTCGGTCTTTCAAGGCTTTTTTCCATAATGTCTTTTGCAAAATCAAAACCGAAATCCGAAATAAATTTTTCGCAAAGTTCAAGCGGATAGGAATATTTAACGCTCAAAAATTCCGCTTTATCCTTCGGATATTCAATTTCGGAATTTGCAATTTTTTTGAGCACCGCGTTGACAAACCCCCCGCTCCGTGCACCGCCGTAACGCTTTGCAAGCTTGACGCTTTCGTTAACCGCGGCGGAAACGGGGATTTTGTCCATATATTTAATCTGGTAAACGCCCATACGCAAAATAATCTTCACATACGGCGAAATTTTGTTTATCTTAATGCTTGACGCGTTCTTTATATAAAAATCAAGGTTGATTTTATATTTTACAGTGCCGTGGCATATTTCGGTAGCAAGACGTTTGTCCGCGTCCGAAATTTCGGCGCTGTCAAGGCATTTTTTTAATTCAATGTTTATGTAGGCGCCCGATTTCTCGATGTTATAAAGCGCCTTTAATGCGGTTGAACGTGCGTTTTGCATTATTTTCTTCTCCTTGCCATAAGCACAAACCGCAAAAGCTGTGCCGCCGCAACAAGTGCAGAGGCAACGTATGTCATAGCCGCGGCGGATAAAACTTTTTTCGCACCGCCAAGCTCGTTTTGCGACAAAATGCCGTATTCGCCGAGTATCTTCAGTGCGCGTCCGCTCGCATTAAACTCAACCGGCAGTGTGATAAGCTGAAAAAGCACAACTGCCGAAAAAAGTATAATTCCGACATACACAAGGTTCAGCGAATTTAATATAAATCCCAAAAATATCAGCGGAACCGCCGCCTGCGACGAAAGGTTTACAACGGGGTAAACAGTGTTTCGCAAAGACAACGGCATATAGCTTTTTGCGTGCTGAATTGCGTGGCCCGCCTCGTGCGCCGCAACGCCGATTGACGCAACGCTCATACTGCCGTAAACCGAGTCTGACAGGCGTATAACTCTGTCTTTCGGGTCGTAATGGTCGGTTAGCGAGCCGGATATATGCTCTATTTTCACATTTGTAAGTCCGTTTGCGTCAAGTATTCTGCGCGCCGCGTCGTATGCCGTGACACCGCCGGCAGAATATACCTCCGAGTACCGCGAAAAGGTGGATTTCACCTTAATCTGCGCCCACAAAGCAATAATCATTGCAGGAAGAATAAAAACAAGATAGTAAATGTCCATAAAATTTTCACACTCCCAGGATTTTTCCTTTTTCTATGGTATTTCCTTTAAGATAATCAGCAACCGTCATTTCCCTTTTGCCCTCGGTCTGGATTTTCAGAACCTCCAAAAGGCAGTCCGCACACGAAACGAAAAACGAATTTCTCTCAACGCGCATAATTTCGCCGAAAACTCCGCCGGATTTTTCGTCCGTCGGCTTTGATACGCATATTTTCATCATTTTGCCGTCGTAAACCGTCTGCGCTTTGGGATACGGATACAGTCCGCGCGTTAAGTTAAACACATCGCGCACCGACTTTGAAAAGTCGATTTTAGCGGTTTGCTTGTCAATCATATGCGCATAGCACGTTTTTGAATCGTCCTGTTTTTCGCGCTTTGCAGTGCCGTTTTCCAGCATTTTGAGCGCTTTTAAAAGCACGTTTTTGCCGACCTCGGCAAGCTTGTCATGAAGCGTTTCAAAATTGTCGTCATCGGTAATTTCAACCTCGTCCGATATAAGCATATCGCCCGTGTCAAGCCCTTTTTCCATATACATAATTGTAACGCCCGTCTTTTTTTCACCGTCGATAATGCACCTTTGAATGGGCGCGGCACCGCGGTATTTCGGCAAAAGTGACGCGTGCACGTTGATACAGCCGTATTTCGGATAGTTTAAAACGTATTCGGGAAGAATTTTTCCGTATGCCGCAACCACGATAATATCGGGATTCTGCAAATTTAAAATTTCTTCAAAATTCTCTTTTTTAAGGTTTTCGGGCTGAAAAATCTCGATTTCGTGCGCCTTTGCGTATTCATACACCGGCGTGTGCGACATTTTGTGTCCTCTGCCCTTTTTCTTATCGGGCTGTGTAACAACCGATGCCACGTCATAACCGCCGGACACAAGCGCGTCAAGCGACGCGGCGGCAAAATCGGGTGTTCCCATAAACATTATTTTCAATAAAATCAGTCCTTTTTATTCATCATCTTCGTCTGCAAGGTCCTCGGGCTCGATAAATCTTGTCGCTTTGTCAACAAAAATTATACCGTCAAGATGGTCAAGCTCGTGGCAAAGCGCAGTTGCCAAAAGCTCCTCGCCCGTGATTTCAAATTCTTCTCCTTTGCGGTTTAACGCGCGTACGACAACCTTTGCCGGGCGCTCTACCTCGCCCCAGCGGTCGGGAACGCTCAAACAACCCTCAACCGACGTTTTTTTACCGCTCACGCTCACAAATTCGGGGTTTATAAGTTCAATCACGCCGTTTCCGACATCGATTATAACAACTCTTTTCAAAACGCCCACCTGCGGTGCGGCAAGACCTACGCCGTTCGCCTCTTTGAGAGTGTCTGCCATATCGTCCAAAAGCGTGATAATTCTGTCGTCTATTTCCTCAACTTTTCGGCTTTTTTTGCGCAAAAGCTCATCGCCGAGTTTTCTTATATTTCTGATTGCCATATTTCATTACCCTTTCCTTTTAATACATATTAACAGGGTTTACGTCCACAATAATGCTTACATTGTCCTTGTAAAAATTTTTAAGCAGTGTATGTATGCGTTCGTAAATTTCCCGATTATAATTCATTTTCATAATAAATCTGGAACGGAATTTATTGTTAATTCTGTGCATCGGCGCGCTTTGAACGCCGAAAACATCAGCTTTGATATTTTTCTCTTTTATTTCGTCAAGAAGCGCATTTCTAAAGTTTAAAAGCGCGTCAAACGCCGTTTTTTCACTGTCCGACGACGCGGTGAAATTTATCATTTCGCAAAACGGCGGATAGAGCATCTGTCTGCGGAGCGCGATTTCGTTTTTATAAAAGCTTACGTAATCCTGGTTGGACGCATAAGAAAAAATTTCGTTTTCGGGATAATATGTCTGCACCACCGCTCTACCCTCTTTTTCGCCCCTGCCGGCTCTGCCCACAACCTGTGTGAGAAGTGAAAACGTTTTTTCGCCCGCGCGGAAATCGTCTTGATAAAGACTTAAATCAGCGGCAATAACGCCGACAAGCGTAACGTTTTCAAAATCCAGACCTTTTGTTATCATCTGCGTGCCGACGAGAATATCTGTTTTTTCGTCACGGAATTTATTTAAAATTTCCTCGTGCGAAAACCGTTTCGACGTCGTGTCCGCGTCCATACGGAGATATGTTGCCGACGGGAAAAGCTTTGCAATTTCGTCTGTCACCTTTTGCGTGCCGAGCCCGAAAAACCTTATCTGCTCACTTTGACAGTTCGGGCAAACGTCAAGCTTTTCGGTTTTGTAGTCGCAGTAGTGGCACACCATAAAACCGCCGTTTTTGTGATAAGTAAGCGAAATATCGCAGTTCGGGCATTTTGGAACATATCCGCATTTTCTGCACGACACAAAGGACGAATATCCTCTTTTATTCAAAAATAAAATTGTTTGCTGTTTGCTTTTTAAATTATTCGCGATTTCGGTTTTGAGCCGTTCCGAAAATATTGAAAAATTGCCGTTTTCAAGTTCTTTTCGCATATCAATGGTTGTAACTTTCGGCAAATCGCGGTTGTTAACTCTGTTTTTAAGTTCAATGAGCGTGTATTTTCCGTTTTCCGCGCGCCAGTAACTTTCAAACGACGGCGTTGCGGACGCTAAAATCAGCACCGCACCCTCGCTTTTTGCGCGGAAGCGTGCAACCTCGGTTGTGTGGTAGCGCGGACTGCTTTCCGACTTGTAAGTTCCTTCGTGTTCCTCGTCAATTATGATAAGACCGAGTTTTGCAAGCGGAGAAAACACCGCCGAGCGCGCGCCGACAACCACCGACACCTCGCCCTCGTTAATGCGTTTCCATTCTTCGTACCGTTTACGCACGGTGAGCATACTGTGAATTACCGCAACGCGCGAGCCGAACCGACCTTTCACCTGCGCCACCATTTGAGGCGTGAGCGAAATTTCGGGCACGAGAAACAGCGACTGTTTTCCCAAATTCATACATCTTTCAATCAGATTTAAGTAAATTTCGGTTTTACCGCTCCCCGTCACTCCGTGTATCAAAAACGTTTTGTTTTCGCCGTTGTCAATGCTTTTTCCAACCGTTTCAACCGCCGACTTCTGCTCGTCGGTAAGTTCAACTTTTTTATCGTCAATCTCTGAAATTTCTTCGTCAAACGGGCGCGGAATTTCAAAAACCGTCACAATTCCTTTTTGTTCCAACACGTCAACAACGCTTTTTGACGTCTCGCATATATCCAATAGTTCGGACAACGAAACCGACTCATTCTCGCATAAAACTTCAACTACGCGCGCCTGTGCTTTTGCGCGTTTTTCGAGGATTTCACACATTCTGTATGCCTCTTCGCGCTCGATTGCAAGCGACGCAACCTTGATATATTTGTCCTTTTGTCCTTCTTCTTTTTTCAGTTCGGTATAAACGATATTATCGCACACAAGCGATTTTAGCGTCTGCGTTATGTTCTTTCGTCCGACGTTTTTGCAAAGCTCGTCAAGTTCGCAAAAACCGCCGTTTTCTTTCAGCGTTTCAACAATCCGCTCTTTTATAAGCGAATTTTTAATCTTGCTTTTGATATAATCTTCGCCATTGTCCGAAAGATGAACAACCGTGACCATTTTAAGCGACACACCGCGCGGTAAAACCGCTTTTATAATGTCGCAGTACGGCGAAAAGAATCTGTGATGCAAAAACTTTATCAGTGACGCGGTTTTTTCGTTAAAATAAACGTAACCGTCCGCAAGCGATAAAATTTCTTTCAAATTTTTATATTCGCTTTCTTCGCAGATACCCAAAACATAGCCTTCAAGCGGTTTGTTTCCGCGTCCGAACGGCACAACAACGCGCTGACCGACTGAAACGTTCAAATTTTCGGGCGCAAGGTAATGATATATATTATCTGTATGCCGCGAAATATTGTTTATTACAACCTCACATATCATTACAAATCCTCCGAAAGCAAATAAAACAAATTCTTAATTATAGGCAAAAGAGCAACAAAAGCCGCTTTTTTGCAAATGGCTAAAGTTGCCCGTCTTTTAAAATTTTTCGGCTATTCTGTCAAGAATAACATTTGCAACGTCATCTTTGCTCATTTTTTCGAGCGGTTCAATTCCGCCGTCCTTTGATATGAGCGTAACAACGTTTGTATCGGCGCCGAACCCCGCGCCCTCGCAGTTTAAACTGTTCGCCGCGATAAAATCAAGGTTTTTGTTCGCAAGCTTTTCGCGCGCGTTTTCAATAAGATTGCTCGTTTCCATACAAAAACCCACAAGAATTTGATTAACCTTAAGTGCACCGAGTTTCTTTAAAATATCCTCTGTCTTTTTAAGAGGCAAAGCATATTCGCTGTCTGTTTTTTTAATTTTTTCGCTCTCGCATTTTTCGGGCGTAAAGTCGGCAACCGCCGCCGCCTTTATCACAATGTCGGTATCGGGATATTTCTCCATAACCGCGTTATACATATCCTCCGCGCTCGTGACGTTTACAACGTCAACACCCGAAAACGGGCGCAAATTGGTTTTGCCCGACACAAGAGTAACGTTTGCACCGCGCATTTTTGCAATCTTTGCAAGCGCGTAGCCCATTTTGCCGGTAGAATGGTTTGTGATGTACCTCACCGGGTCAATCGCCTCCTGCGTTGCACCTGCCGTGATAAGTACTTTTTTGCCCTCGAAATCTTTTTTATCACACAAAACCTCGTCGATTTTGTCTAAGATATCCTCAATTTCGGCAAGTCTGCCCCTGCCCGAATCACCGCACGCCAAAATGCCGTCGGCAGGCTCGACAAACTCGTATTTCAAATGCTTAAGCTTATTGATATTTGCCGTAACAATGGGATTTTCATACATATTCGTGTTCATTGCCGGCGCAAAAACCACCTTCGCTTTTGTCGCCATAACGGTGGTTGTGAGAAAATCATCCGCAATGCCCGACGCAATTTTGCCGATAACATTTGCGGTTGCGGGGCATATCAAAAACGCATCCGCCGCCTTTGCAAGCGAAATATGCTCGGTTGTAACGTTTTCGGAAAGCGAAAACATATCGGTTATAACCTTGTTTTTCGTAATTGTCTGAAAGGTGAGCGGTGTGACAAATTCCGTTGCCGATTTTGTCATCACAACGTGAACGTCAATGCCTTTTTTCATCATAGCGCTTGCGGCATAAACCGCCTTATACGCGGCAATTCCTCCGCATATGCCCATTACAACCGTTTTTCCCATTTTTAAAACCTCCATTGTACGGTTTTACAAATTACTGTGCTTTTTTGTTTCTGTCCTCTTCAAGATACATATTAAGAAGCATATCCATACTCATAGCCTCGGATTTGGGGGCTTTTTTCTTAAAGCTTATTTTGTTTTCCGCAATTTCGTTAACCGCAACGGTAACGGGTTTGTTCGACTTACATTCCGTAAAGCTTACACCCGTTTTGCAGATTTCTCTCGCGCGCTTTGCCGCCGCGATAACAAGCGAATAACGGCTTTCAAATCTCGGATTTTCGGGATTTGAGCCCTCCATAAGTTTTTTAACCGAAGGATCGATCATCATTTTAAATCATAGCCTTTCTGTCTGCGAAAATAATATATTCAAAGCATTTTACCGCAGACCGGTAAAACACCGTTAACACGGGAAAAATTACCCGTTCAGGTTTGCAAAATTATTTTTTTCCACTTTCAGCCTTTCGGCGTCAATAATGGTTTTAAGACGCTTTGCAGCCATATCCGCATCGTCGTTTACCACCGCGTATGTATATTTTGAGATGTTTTGAACCTCCCATTTTGCGGTTTCCATACGTTTTTCGATAACGTCCGCCGTTTCGGTCTGACGTCCGACAATACGGTTTTTAAGCTCCTGCATTGACGGCGGTGCAATAAACACAAACGCTGCGTCGGGACGCTTTTCCATAACTTTTAACGCGCCCTGAACTTCAATTTCCAGAATAACGTCACAGCCGTTTTCAAGATTTTCGTCCACAAACGCTTTAGGCGTGCCGTAGCAGTTTCCGCAGAACGACGCCCACTCAAGAAGCATATCGTTTTGCACCATATTTTCAAATTTTTCTTTTTCTACAAAAAAATAGTTAACACCGTCCGTTTCGCCGTCCCGCGGAAGGCGCGTTGTTGCGGATATTGAAAGCTTTACGGCATCGTCCGCATAATTATCAAAAAAATGCTTTAACACCGTGCCTTTGCCCGTTCCCGACGGACCGGAAAGCACGATAAGCGTACCTTTTCTATTCGTCATCTTCTTCATCTCCCGAAAGCGTCAAATCCTTTTCCAATCTTCCGGCAACCGTTTCGGGCTGTACCGCTGAAAGGATTATATGCTCGCTGTCCATAATAATAACCGCTCTTGTGCGCCGTCCGCTGGTTGCGTCGATAAGCATACCTTTGTCGCGCGCGCCCTGAATAATTCTCTTAATCGGCGCCGCCTCAGGGCTTACGATAGCCACAAGCCTGTTTGCGGAAACGATATTTCCGAAACCGATATTTATAAGCTTCATAATGTCACTTCCTATTCAATATTCTGAACCTGCTCGCGCACCTTTTCAATTTCCGATTTCAAGTCCACCACAAGACGGCTGATTTCGTAGTCGTTGCATTTTGAACCCATCGTATTCGCCTCGCGGTTAAGCTCCTGAACGGTGAAATCAAGCTTTCTTCCCACGGGAACGTCGCTCGAAATAAGATTTTTAATCTCGTTCAAATGACTTCTGAAACGCGTGATTTCCTCGGTTATATTTATCTTGTCGGTATAAAGGCACACCTCGGCGAGAAGTCTTGATTCATCAAGCGTTACGCCGTTTGTGAAATCTTCCACCCTCTGTTTTATTCTCTCCGCAAATTCGGTTATGGTTTCGGGCGAGCGCGCCTCAATTCTGCACACCAAATCCGCCATTTTTTCGATGCTTTCGTCAAAGAATTTTTTAAGACGCTCACCCTCGCGCGCTCTTGCGTCGGTAAGGTCGGAAAGCGCGTCGATAAGCACTTTTTTGACGTCCTCATTTATCTTTTCTTTGTCCTGCTCCTTTTTCTCAACGGTGAAAACGTCGGGAAAAACCGAAAGCTTTGACGCTGTTATATCGTTTTCTATGCCGAAAATTTCCGACATATTTTTAAGCGCGTCAAAATATCCTCTTGCAACCTCTTCGTTGAGCGTAACAACGCGGTCGTCTTTTTTTATGTTGTCAAACAAAATCGCAACGTCAAGCTTTCCGCGCGAAATTTTTTTGGGAACAATCTCGCGTACAAGCTCCTCAACGAACGAATACTGCTTGTATACTCTTACGTTAGTATCAAGATAGCGGTTGTTCACCGTTTTAAGTTCTGCGGTTATTCGGTAATCGTCAAACTGACACGACGAAAGACCGTAACCCGTCATACTCTTTATCACAAATATTCCCCCAAAATCAAAGAAAATACATATTGGTACCTATACATCATAAGTATAACACAAAATTACAATAAATTACAACAGTTTTTTTGTTTTATGTCAAAAATTTTCTCACGCATTTGCCGTTTAAATAATCGCACTTTCTGCCCTGATACGTGTCGAGATATTCCATCTGCGCGTCAATGCTGTCTTTTATCTTCCACCAGCTGGTCGAATAATTGGCAAAAAGCGTGTGTTCCTCTTTTGCTCTGCCTATAAGGCGCTGAATAACAATTTCGGGACTTAAATATTCCAGAAACGTAATAACCTTGTCCGCATAATCGAAATAGCTTCCCATTTCAAACTCGGCGTTTTGATACATCTTTGCCATTTTTGTGTTTTTCACAATATAAAGGCAATGCACTTTAACCTGTTTAACGCCGAGCGCGGAAAGCATTTTCGCATTTTCGATAACATCTGTTTTATCGTCCCACGGCAGATTTAAAATAAGATGCGCGCAGGTGTCGAACCCGTATTTTTTAACGCGCAGAACCGCGTCGGTAAACTCTGCGAGCGTGTGTCCGCGGTTGATTTTTTCAAGTGTTTTGTAATTCACCGTCTGAAGTCCGATTTCAACGCTTATTTCAACATTATACTCATTTTTAATATCGTTTAAAACTTCAAGGTATTCGTCGCTTATACAGTCGGGACGGGTGGAAACGGCAATTTCAACGATGTTTTCCTTTGCCGCCTCGCTTATAACGCGCTTAAAATCCTCAATCGGCATATATGTATTTGTGAAATTCTGAAAATACGCGATAAACTTTTTCGCCTTGTATTTTTTGCCGATATACTCCGCGTTGCGCCGTATTTGCTCCTTAACCGAAAGCGAGGACGGCAGATTTTCAAATGCCGCGCCGACATCTCCGCAAAAAATGCACCCGTCTTTACCGCATTCGCCGTCACGGTTCGGGCAGGTTATCGGCAGGTTTACGGGAAGTTTATATACCCTCTCGCCGTATTTTTGCTTCAGATAGTCAGAATATGCAAAATATCTTGTTTTACCTGTTTTGCCGTCCATATGTACCACCGTTTATGTAATTTCAGCCCAAAAAGCTGTCTTTCATACTTTCATATTTTTCCTGTGTCGTATAATATATAAATCCGTACTCGTCGCAAAGCTTTTGCACAATGTGCGCCGTTTCGTCGTCGGTGCCCATATCCACAATGAGTATGCTCGGCACAAATCCTCCGCCGCCGAGGCTTAAACTTTGCCAGATTATGCTCCTTACAACTCCCTCAATGCACTTTGTGTGTTTTTTAATTTTTATCACTACAAAAACGTCATCTTTAACCGCCGGAGTTTTTGAGAAAAACGCGCCGATAAGCCGTCTTGTAATGTCAATTACCGCATACACCGAAAGAAAGCAGAAAACGGATTTAAAAAACACCGCCAACATAACTCTACACCCCTTTGCACTGCGCATAAAATAATATAATTTATGCTATGCAAAGGAGTGCAGAAGCGTTACTTTTATAATGAAATTTACAGTCCGAGTTCTTTTTTGAGAAGCTCTGCCTTGTCTGTTTTCTCCCAGGTAAAGTCTGCGTCCTCTCTGCCGAAATGACCGTATGCCGCGGTTTTTGAATAAATCGGACGTCTTAAATCGAGGCCGCGGATAATAGCCGCCGGGCGCAAATCAAAGATTTTGCGTACAGCGTCCACGATTTTTGAATTTTCAATCTTTGAAGTCGAGAAAGTGTCAATGTCGATAAGCACCGAAACGGGCGAGCTTACGCCGATTGCATATGCAAGCTGAACTTCACAGCGTTTTGCAATGCCTGCCGCAACGATATTTTTTGCAACATAACGCGCCGCATAAGCCGCACTTCTGTCAACCTTTGTGGGGTCTTTGCCCGAAAACGCACCGCCGCCGTGGCGTGCATATCCGCCGTAGGTGTCAACAATAATTTTTCTGCCCGTAAGTCCGGTATCGCCCTGCGGACCGCCGACAACAAAACGTCCCGTGGGGTTTACGAAATATTTCGTTTCGCCGTCAAGAAGTTTTGCGTCAACAACGGGTTTTATAACATATTCCAAAATATCTTTTCTTATCTGCTCCGTTTCAACGTCGTCGCTGTGCTGTGTTGACACCACGATTGTGTCAATTCTCTTGGGAACATCGTCGTCGTATTCAACGGTAACCTGTGTTTTTCCGTCGGGACGAAGATACGGGAGCGTGCCGTTTTTTCTGACCTCGGTAAGTCTTTGAGCAAGCTTGTGCGCAAGCGAAATCGGAAGAGGCATAAGCTCTTTTGTTTCGTCGCATGCAAAGCCGAACATCATACCCTGGTCGCCGGCGCCTGTATCAAGCGCGTCCGCATTTCCCTCTTTTGCCTCGAGCGATTTGTCAACGCCCATAGCAATGTCGGGCGACTGCTCGTCAATCGCGGTAACAACCGAGCAGGTGTCGCAGTCAAAGCCGTATTTTGCCCTGTCGTAGCCTATTTCCTTAATTTTTTTACGCGCGATTTTGGGAATGTCAACGTAGCATTTTGTTGTAATTTCGCCCATAATCATAACAAGTCCCGTGGTAACTGCCGTTTCGCAGGCAACACGCGCCATAGGGTCTTTTTCTATAATTGCGTCCAGCACCGCGTCGGAAATCTGGTCACATATTTTATCGGGGTGACCTTCCGTCACCGATTCTGAAGTAAAAAACTTTCTCATAACTGTTCCCTTCTTTGGTATATTTCATATTTATATTTTAAAACAAGTATCCTGCAAGATTAAAAAGTCCGTAAGAGCCGGCAAGCATTATAAACCCTGCCGTAAGCACACCGAAAAATATCGGAGGCAGTGCGCGCGATATGCGCATATTGAGTATCGACGCTATAATCGCACCTGTCCATGCACCCGTTCCGGGAAGCGGAATTGCAACGAATATGAAAAGTCCGAGCATTTCGTATTTGACAATTTTGCCCGCCTTTTTCATAGAACGCTCCTGAACCCAGTTTGCAGCACCCGAAAGATGTTTTGTGGTTTTTAGCCAGTTTAAAATCGGGCGCAAAAACAAAATTACAAACGGAATGGGTATCATATTTCCGACAACGCTGATGATGTACGCCCACACATAAGGCAAATCCGTCGCCGCGGCAAAAATTATCGAACCGCGCAGTTCCACAATCGGGAGCATTGACATAAAAAATACCGCTGTGTATCCATTCATATTTGAAAACCACGAAACAATGGCGTCTGACATAAATTTACTCCTTAAAATTGCATATATGAATATAGTATCACAAAATTACTTTGTTTTCAAGATATTTATTTGTTTTCGAGCGCGTTAATTTTTTCAACCCTTTTAAGATGTTTTCCGCCCATAAATTCAGCATTTAAGAAAGAGTCGACAATGTCTTTCGCAAGTTCGTCGCCGAGCACTCTCGCGCCGATTGCAAGCGCGTTTGCGTCGTTGTGGTTTCGGCTTAAACGCGCGCTGTATGTATCCGAGCAGGCACAGCATCTTATGCCCTTGATTTTGTTTGCGCAAATGCTCATACCTATTCCCGTTCCGCAAATGAGTATCACCTTGTCGCACTCGCCCGAAACAACCGCACCGCAAGCCTTTTCGGCAATGTCGGGGTAATCCACGCTCTCTTTTGTGTATGTTCCGAAGTCCTTTGCCTCAATTCCCCTTTCGGCAAGGTGCGCTTTGATAATTTCTTTTAAATCCACTCCCGCGTGGTCCGAACATATTGCTAACATTTTTAAAATCTCCTTTGTTATTTTGATTATATTTTAATTTGTTTTAAATTCTTTCATTCGTTCGTTGTATTCCCTCTCCGCCTGACAGGTGCGAAGATAAACGGGAAGAATTGTATGGTAATCGTCAAATTCGCCGTTTTCCGCTTTTTTTTCGGCAAGATATGCAATCGACGACGCACGCGAAAGCATATGCATAGGCGGTGCGAAATACGCAAATTTTCCCATTTTTTCGGCAATTTTTTCTCTGTACGCAAAAACGCCGTCGCCCGTGAAAACGGTTTCTTTTCCGTCAAGCTCGCTCAAAAGCTCATCAAGGCTTACTGCGCGCTCGGACGCGATTTTTTCGCCGTTTTTGTAAAGCGCGTTATACACGTCGCCGCGGCGGGCGTCCATAATAGGGCAAACAATTTTGTCCGAGAAAGCAATATTCTGCGCAAGCGAATCGAGAGCGGATATGCCGATAATTTTTTTGCCCCTCGCCTGACAAAGCGCCTTCGCGGCGGCAATACCTATTCTCAAACCCGTAAACGAACCGGGTCCGATACACGGCGCGAAAATGTCTATGTCTTCAATGCTCATCGACGCTTTTTTAAGCACATCGTCCAGCATCGGCATAAGCATCTGCGAATGTGTTTTTTTGTTGCATATTGAAAATTCGCCCGTCAGTACGCCGCTGCACAAAACCGCGCAGGACGCATTGAGTGACGAGGTATCTATCGCGAGAATATTCATACGTTCCTCCGCTCAATTTTAATTTTTCTGTAATTTTCCGATACCGATAAATCCTTTAAAATCCGTATTTCGTAATACGGCATATCAAAAAGTTCTCTTATATTATCCGCCCATTCAACCACGGTTATGCCGTCGCCGAAAAGATAATCGTCAAAGCCGATGTCATACATTTCATCGGGGGTTGAAATGCGGTAAACGTCAAAATGAAAAACGGGAACGGGCGCGTTTCGGTACTCGTTCACAATAGTAAATGTGGGGCTTTGCACCGTTTCGCCGACACCAAGCGCACGGCACAGTGCAGACGTAAAATAAGTTTTCCCCGCACCGAGGTCGCCGTCAAGAGTGACAACATCTCCCGATTTTAAATTTCTCGCAAATTCCGCGGCAATTTTTTCGGTGTCCGCGGTACAGTTTGATATATATTCCATAGTTTAAATCTCCGTATTTTATACGCTTTTTTACGCGTCGCAGACCGTGCACACCGCCTGCGCGGATATGCCCTTTTCCTCACCCTCAAAACCGAGTTTTTCGGTCGTGGTAGCTTTTATGCTGACGTTTTTAACATCAATTTTGAGCGCGTCTGCAATGTTTCGGCGCATTTGTTCGATATACGGCGCCATTTTCGGTTTCTGCGCAACAACCGCCGCGTCGATATTGTTAACCTTAAAGCCGTTTCGCAAAAGGATTTCGCGCACTTCTTCAAGAAGTTTGATACTGTAAATATCCTTATATTTTCCGTCGCTGTCGGGAAAATGTCTGCCAATATCGCCGAGCGCCGCCGCGCCGAGAAGCGAATCCATAACCGCGTGAGTCAAAACGTCCGCGTCGGAATGTCCCAAAAGACCTTTATCGTGCGGAATTTCCGCACCGCCGATTATAAGTTTTCGGCCGTGGGTTAAAATATGCACATCGTAACCCGTTCCAATTCTTATTCCCACTTCAGCACCGCCTCCGCATACATTATATCATCACGCGTTGTAATTTTCAAATTATTTCTTTCTGTTTCGGTAATTTTCACCTTTGTGCCGTATTTTTCAATCAGCGCGCAGTCGTCGGTGACGTTCACCGCGTTTTTATCGGCATTTTCGTGCGCGTTAAGAATTAAATTCTTTTTGAAAATCTGCGGTGTGTAAATCCTGTAAACGTTTTCCCTGTCCACGGTTTCGGTGATAAATCCGTCAAAATCCGATTTTTTAAGCGTATCCGCACACCGTGCGCCGACTGCCGACGCACCGAATTTTTCCGCGTCCGCAATGCAGTTTAAAATATCCTCTTTATCGACGAACGGACGCGCACCGTCGTGAATAAGCACAAAATCCGCATTGCCGTCAACCTCGCAAAGGCACTTCAATACGGTTTTTTGTCTTGTTTCTCCGCCCGGAATAATTTTGCTCACCTTTGAAAGTCCGAGTTTTTTCACAAAGTCACTTGTGTAGAGCAAATATTCTTCGGGAACGGCAACAATAATTTCATTTATTTTTTTAATTTCGCAAAGCGTTCTTACGGTGTAAGCCAAAATCGGAACACCGTCAATTTCGTAAAACTGCTTCGGAATGTCAAGCCGTGTGCGCGCGCCTATGCCCGACGCCGCCACAACGGCAGATATTTTGTTTTTCATATAAACCAAATCCTTGAAAGCTTTATTATTCAAAAATATATTCAAATTTTCGGCAAAATATACCCTATCTGCTTTCTCTGAAATAGTTTACGCCGCAGCCTTTGGGCTGCATAACCTTGTTTGATTTGCGCATTGACGTTACAACAAGCACAATCGCTGTGATAAGGTACGGGAGCATTGTGTAAAATGCGTTCGGAATTGCAATAACGTTTTTCGGAACGTAGAACTGCAAAACGGTGAACGCACCGAAAACGAGCGAACCGAGAATTGCCATTGTCGGTTTCCACGCCGCGAAAATAACCAGCGCAACCGCTATCCAGCCTTTGCCGCTTACACAGTTATTGTTCCACACTCCGCCGCCGTCTATAAGCGAGATATACGCACCGCCGAGTCCGCATATTCCGCCGCCGAGAAGTATGTTTATATACTTAACTTTTGTAACGTTTATGCCCGACGCGTCCGCCGCCGCGGCATTTTCGCCCACCGCACGCATATCAAGTCCCAGGCGCGTGCGTTTCATATAAAATCTGCACAAAACCGCGATAATTACCGCAAGATAAACTAAAATATTATGCGAAAACAAAACTTTTCCGGCAAACGGAATCTGCGAAAGGAGCGGAATGGGTTTTTCCGCCAAAATCGCCGTCATTCTTTCGGAAAGTTTCGGAATTGCGCCGCCGTTTGCGGTTTTGTAATTCGCAATCATAAGCTGACCGAAAAAGTTTGCAAGTCCCGAACCGAAAATCGTAAGCGCAAGACCCGTTACAACCTGGTTTGCACGGAGGCTTACGGTGATGTACGCATATATCAGCGCGCCGAAAACTCCGAGCGCAAATGCAGCCAATAGCGCAAGGATAAGGCTGTCGCTATAGCACGCAACAAAAAATCCCATAAACGCGCCCATAAACATCATACCCTCAACACCGAGGTTGGTGTTTCCCGCTTTTTCGGTGACGATTTCGCCCGTCGTGCCGAAAAGAAGCGGTGTTCCTGCTTTTACAGATGCAAAAAGAAAGTTTAAAAACGTGTTCATATCAGTCTTTTTTCTCCTTTCTTATCACAACTTTATATTGAATGAAAAAGTCAAAACCGAGGATTACAAAAAGTATAATTCCCTTTAAAACCTCCGAAACATACGTCGGAACGCTGAACGCCGACTGCATAACGCTTCCGCCCTTGTCGAGCACACTCAAAAGAAAAGTTACGAGTATGCACACGCCTGCGTTAAGACGCGAGAGCCACGCGACTATAATTGCGGTAAATCCCACACCGCCTGCAATTCCGTCGCTCAGCGTGTACGCCGCGCCGGTCGCCTGCGTCATACCTGCGATACCGCAGATTGCACCGCTTAAAAACATTGTGCGCATAACGATTTTATCAACGTTCATACCTGCATAGCGCGCGGTGTTTTTGCTTTCGCCTACAACACTTATTTCGTATCCCTGTTTCGTATATTTTAAGTAGACGTACACAATTACAACAAGCGCAAGCGCGATAACCCAGCCGATATGCACGCCCAAAAGCTTGTCAAGACGGGCATTTTCAACAAACGTCGCGATTTTCGGGAAACCGCCCGACGACGGGTCGCGCCACGGTCCCTCTTTAAAGTAAATTATAAGGTACAGCGCTATGTAGTTGAGCATAAGCGTAAAAAGCGTTTCGTTGGTGTCGAATTTACATTTGAAAAACGCCGGGATAAGTCCCCACAGACCGCCGCCGACAATACCTGCGGCAAACATCAGAATTACAAGAAGAACGTGCGGTAAATCCGAATGGAAAAGCGCAAAATACGATGCACAGATTGCGCCCATAATAATCTGTCCCTCCGCGCCGATGTTCCAAAACTGCATTTTGAACGCAAGCGTTATTCCGAGTGATGTTATAAGGAGCGGAACGGCGATTTTTACCGTTGCGATAATTGCAATTTTTCCGTCAAACGCACCAGCAAAAATTTTTGCATATGCATTAAGCGGATTTATACCGAGCATAAGGAAGAAAATTCCGCCGGCGATAAATGCCACAACTATTGAGGCAAGCGACAAAAGCGCAAGTGAAAATCCAGAAATTTCGGCTTTTTTGACCACTCTCAAAAGCGGTTCTTTATGATTAGTCCTGCTCATCGCTATCCTCCTCTTTTCCGAAAGCGTCGGTCATCAACAGACCGATTTGCTCTTTTGTCACATCCTTTGCGTCCACAATACCCGTAACTCTGCCGCGGCACAAAACCATAATTCTGTCGCAGAGTTCAAGCATAACGTCCAAATCTTCTCCGATATACAAAATGCCCGTACCTTTTTTCTTTTGTTCGTTGAGGTTGTCATACACGGTGTACGACGAATTTATATCAAGTCCGCGCACTGCATATGCGGTGATAAGCACATTCGGTGCGGACTCTATTTCACGTCCCAAAAGCACTTTCTGAACGTTTCCGCCCGAAAGCTGACGGACGGGAGTATCAATTCCCGGGGTTTTTATATTCAATTTTTCAATGAGTTTTTTGCTTAATCTGCGTGCCTCTTTTTTCTCAACAAACGGCGTTTTTCCCTCTTTATAACGCTTAAGCAAGAGGTTGTCCGCCATACCCATCGACGCGACAAGTCCCATACCGAGCCTGTCCTCGGGGATAAAACTCATACTGATACCTATTTTTATTATTTCTTCGGGTGACTTGCCGATGATATTTTCCTTTTTATACAAAATCGCGCCTTTTTTCACCTTCATAAGACCTGCGATTGTTTCGCAAAGCTCTTTCTGTCCGCTTCCGGCAACACCGGCAACACCAAGAATTTCGCCTTTGTTAAGGCTGAAAGAAACGTCGCGCAAAGTCTTTACGCCGTCGTCGTTTTCGGTTGTAAGATGGTGGATTTCCAAAAGATTGCCCGTATATTCGCTCTTGGGACGGTCGATTGAAAGCGTAACCTTTTTACCGACCATAAGCTCGGTGAGCTTTAACGCATCGGTTTCGCCTGTTTTAACTGTTGCGACGCTCTTTCCCTTGCGTAAGATTGCAACATTGTCGCTGATTTCGAGAACTTCGTTCAATTTATGTGTAATGATAATGACCGTACAGCCGTTATCACGCATTTTTCGTAAGATATTAAAAAGATTTCTGCTTTCCTGCGGAGTAAGCACTGCCGTAGGCTCGTCAAGAATAAGAATTTTTGCTTCTCTGTAAAGCATTTTAAGAATTTCAACCGTCTGCTTTTCGCTGACGGACATATCGTAAACTTTTTTTCTGGGGTCAACGTTAAGACCGTATTTTTCGCTTATTTCAGCTATTTTCTGATAGCGTTTTTTCTTTAGAATAATTCCCTCCGACTTATTTCCCATAATAATATTGTCGGCGGCGGAGTGGACGTCGACAAGCTTAAAGTGCTGGTGTATCATACCGATACCCAAATCTATTGCGTCTTTGGGCGAACGGATATGCACCTTTTCGCCGAAAATTTCAATATCGCCCGCGTCGGGGAGATAAATTCCGGCAAGAATGTTCATAAGAGTTGTTTTGCCCGAGCCGTTTTCACCAAGCAGAGCGAGAATTTCGCCCTGCTTGGCTGACAGGTTAATGCTGTCGTTGGCAACAGTGCTGCCGAATATTTTTGTTATATTGTTCAGCCTTATTGCATAATCATTGTTTTTGCTTACCGTTGTTTCTTCACACATACATTTCACCTGCCGACTCAAAAATTTTTATTATTCTGCTACTACCGTTCTGTAATACCAATTCATATTGCCTGTAATATCAGCGTCCGAGATAACCTCTCCCTCTTTGCAAACCATATTGCCTTTGTTGTCGTAAAGTTCGCCTGCAAAGATTTTGTTTTCGCCCGAGATGATTTTAGCTTTTGCCGCGTCAATCGCCTCTTTTGTGCCCTCTGCGCAGTTTTCCGAAAGCGGAGAAATGTCTACCAAGCCTTCGTCCATACCGCCGTAGTAGTTAGAACCGTCCCAAGTGCCGTCCATAACTGCTTTTGCCGCTTTTGTGTAATAAACTTCCCAGTTCCAGATAGGAGCGGTAAGGTGAGCTTTGGGAGCGTCTTTTGTCATATCCGAGTTGTAGCCTACACCCCAAACGCCTCTTGCCTGTGCCGCAAGCTGAGGAGCTGTTGTGTCGCAGTGCTGTGCGATAACGTCACAGCCGCCGTCTAAAAGTGCTTCTGCCGCCTGTTTTTCAAGGTCGGGGCTGAACCACGAATTTGTAACTTTAACATAAACTTTTGCATTGGGGTTAACCGATTCAACGCCCATAGCAAACGCGTTGATACCGCCTGTAACCTCGGAGTTTGTAACGTCCATAGCGGCTACATAACCGATTTTGTTCGATTTTGTTTTAAGACCTGCCGCAATACCCGAAAGGTATCTTGCCTGGTAAATTCTGCCGAAGTAGTTGTTGAAGTTTTTGCCGTTTGATTTATAACCTGTACCGTGAGAGAATACAACGTCAGGATATTCTTCAGCCATTTGCTCCATTGTATCCATATATCCCCAGCTTGTACCGAAGATGATTTTGCAGCCTTCGTTTACACATTCTTCGAGTGCCGTTCTTGTTGCAACTGCGTCGCCGTCGCTTACATTGATTTTTCTTACAATCTGGTCGTCTGTAAGTCCAAGTTCTTTCTGCATTTTAACAATACCCTGGTCGTGCGCGTAAGAATAACCTGCACCGTCGGCGGGGTCACCGATATGTATAACGCCTACTTTAAAATCAGCGCTGTTTCCGGTGTTTGCCTCTTTGCCGTCATCCTTGTTGCCGCAGCCTGCAAACGACAATGCGCACATAAGCGCCATAACGCATACAAGCATAAGCGATACTACTCTCTTTTTCATACTTTAAATCCTCCTAAAATATTTTAACGGGCAGGGCGCACAAATATTTATGCGCACGATACCCGTTATTTACTCTCTGAAAGTAAGCCCTGTATCGCTCATACTTTCGATAATTGCAAGCGACTCAAGCTTTATTCCCATATCTCTTATAATTTTACCGCCCGTCTGGAAGCCTTTTTCTATCACAATTCCGGCGCCTGCAATGGACGCGCCCGACTGTTTTATAATTTCGATAAGACCCAAAAGCGCCTTTCCTTTTGCAAGAAAATCGTCTATGATAAGAATATTATCTTCTTTTGACAAAAACTTTTTGGACACAATAACCTGATTTGTATTTTTGTGAGTGTACGATTCGACGCTTGCCGTGTAAACGTCGCCGTCAAGGTTTTTGGATTTGGATTTTTTGGCGAACACAACAGGCACATCAAAATACTGCGCGGTTACGCACGCAATGCCTATTCCCGACGCCTCAATGGTTAGAATTTTATTTATTTTTTCGTCTGCAAAGCGTCTTTTAAACTCCTTGCCTATTTCGTTGTAGAGCGCAACGTCAATCTGATGGTTCAGAAAACTGTCCACCTTTAAAATTCCGCCCTCGGAAACCTTTCCGTCCTTCAAAATTCTGTTTTTCAGCAATTCCATATAAACGACGCACCCTCACATTTTTCTAAAAATAAAACACCTTATAATTTTACAAAAAATGACAAAAAAAATCAAGAGTTTTTTAACATATTGGAATAATTTTATAAAAACTTGAAAAACCGCGGTGCAATCGCGCCCCGATTTTATGAATAATGTATAATTTAAATTATGCCGAGTTTGTCAAGGCTTACCCTTTGCTCGGTTGCTTTTGAAAGTCCGATAATGGAGCTTTCGAGAGGTTCGTCCGACATTGTAACCTTTAATTTGAGCGTGTTTTCTATAAGCGTTTTGACACCGTAAACAAGCGAGCCGCCGCCCGTTAAGATTATTCCGTAGCGTTTCACGTCGCTTTCAAGCTCCTGCGGAGTGTTTGACACAACGTCAAAAATCGCCTCAATAATTTTTTTCACGTCGTCCAAAAACAGACGCGAAATTTCGCGCGACGAAATACGTTTTACGGCAGGAAGTCCTTTTTTCATATTCTTTCCCTTAACCTCGAAATACTCGGTTTCTTCGCGCTTAAGCACTCCGCCTATCATCATTTTCACCCTTTCCGCGGTGATTTCGCCGATAAGCAGAGAATGGCGTTTTTTAAGATATTCGATAATTTTTCGGTCGTAATTTGCACCGCCGATGTCGATTGCCGTATTTGACACAACCGTTCCGAGCGACACAAGACCGATATTTGTGGAGTCGGAGCCTATATCAACAATAAGCCGTCCCGACGCGTTTGTAACGTTTATTCCGTTGCCGAGCGCCGCCGCAACGGGTTTCTTTAAAAGAAACACTTTTTTTGCGCCTGCCGAAAGCGCCGCCTCCATTAAAAGGTGCTGGTCAATCTGCGAGGACAAAGGGCTTATTCCGATTGTAAGATACGGTCTTATCATTGTTCCCTTGCAGAATTTGTCGATTATATATTTAAGTATAAGTCCGCACGCGTCAAAATCGGCGATAATTCCGTTTTTAACCGGCTTTACCACCTTGATTTTTTTGTTTTCGCGCCCCAGCATACTTTTTGCCCTGTCGCCTATCGCGATAAGCCGTCCGCTTCCTTCTTCAACCGCGATTAAATTCGCCTCGTCAAACACTTTGCCCTGATTTTTAACAAACACGCGCAGTGCCGACGAACCCAAATCTACCGATAATTCAAACGTTTTGAACAGTGCCGTTTCTCCTCACCCCGCTTTCTTTCCATACATATTTTAATTATAAATAATTTTTGCGCGAAAATCAATATAAATTTTGAATATTTTATATTTTTTTGCAAAAAACCGTCGTTTTTTGTAACAGTATTTGCTTTTCGCGAATAAAATACATTGGGAATTTTATATTCCCCATTACAAAACGGGAGGAAACATTATGAGAAAAATACTTGTGGTTTTTGCGTCCGAAACAAGCGCGGCGCAAATAAAAAAATATCTTTTCGAAGAGCATAAAATCATTTCAAAAATTCTTCCGACACCCGAGAATATTGCCGTTTCGGGGTGCGGTTTCAGTCTTTCGGCAGATTTTGCGGACATTGACGTCATACGCGAAACGGTAAAACTTGCGCGCGTAAGCTCAAAGGGAATTTTTGATGCGGAAACATTTGAAAAAATTTAAAAACGGGGGGTGAAAATTTTGATATATCTTGACAACAGCGCAACAAGCCTGATAAAACCGAAAGAAGTATATTCGGCAATGCTTGACTGTATGAAAAACTATGCCGCAAATCCCGGACGTTCGGGGCACCGTCTTTCGGCAAAAGCCGCCGAAAAAATTTTTGAATGCCGTGAAAATTTGTGCGGTATGTTCGGTGCGGACGACCCGAACCGATTTATTTTTACGCAAAACGCAACCGAAAGCTTAAACCTTGCAATAAGGGGATTTTTAAAAAACGGCGGTCACGTTGTTTTGACGCAGATGGAACATAATTCGGTTATACGTCCTGTTTTCACGCTCGAAAAAGACGGAATTACGCACACGGTTGCGGAGGCGGACGTGTTCGGGAGGGTATCGCCCGAGAGCATAAAAAATGCGATAAAACCCGACACGAAAATGATTGCCGCAACGCACGTTTCAAACGTATGCGGAACGGTTAACGACATTGAGGAAATCGGAAAAATCGCAAAGGAGCATAACATTGCCTTTTTGGTTGACGCTGCGCAGAGCGCAGGAGTTTTGCCGATTGATATAAAAAAACAAAACATCACGTTTTTGTCACTCACGGGACACAAGGCGCTTTTGGGACCGCAGGGCACCGGCGCGCTGTACGTCGGCGACGACAGCCTTGTTCCGCTTAAAACGGGCGGAACGGGAAGTTACTCAAAGCTTCCGTATCAGCCGGACGATTTGCCCGACAAATACGAGAGCGGAACGCTTAACACCGTGGGAATTTGCGGTCTTAACGAGGGGCTTAAATTTATTAAAAAAGTCGGAACGGAAAACATTTTCGAGCACGAAATGCACCTTACGTCGCACCTTTTGGAAAATTTGTCGGTTATGCGCGGAATAAGCGTTCAGGGATATATGTCAGCCGCGCACCGGAGCGGAGTTGTGAGCATAACGTCGGACAAAAAAACGCCGTCCGAAATATCGCATATTTTAAACACCGAATACGACATTGCGGTGCGTTCGGGATACCACTGCGCGCCGTTCGCACATAAGGCGCTCGGCACGTTCGATACCGGCAGTGTGCGCATAAGCCTCGGCGCTTTTAATACAAAAAATGATATTGACGCCTTTTGTTCGGCATTATACAACATCACAAGGTGAAAATTTAACGAAAATTTCAAAAAATCATTTACAAAGACGAAAATAACTTGTATAATAAAAAGAAGATATTTATATAAGGAGAATTTTCGTTATGAATTCCGCTTTAACGTTTTTGCTTGAAAATTTAAAGCTTATAAGAATACGCGATATTTTGGACGTTGCGATAGTGGCGTTTGTCATATACAAGGGCACGAAACTTGTGCGTGAAACACGTGCGGTTCAGCTTATAAAGGGCATTATCATACTTCTTCTTGCAATGCAGGTGTCGGGCTGGCTGTCGCTCAACGCGATTAACTTTCTGCTTGTAAACACGGTTCAGGTCGGTATGGTTGCACTGCTCGTTGTGTTTCAGCCCGAGCTTCGCCGTGCGCTCGAAAAAGTGGGCAGAAGCAGTATCGGCAAAATTTTAAATTCGTCCGGTTCGGAAAACGGCACCACCATTGCAAACGTTGTCACTGCGGCGTGCGCAATGCAGTCCACAAAAACGGGTGCTCTTATTGTTTTTGAACGCGAAATCAAGCTTGCGGACGTTGCAAAAACCGGTATTGCCATAAATTCGGACGTATCGCCCGAGCTTATCATAAACATTTTTGTGCCGAACACGCCTCTCCACGACGGTGCGGTTATAATCGGCGGCAACAAAATAAAGGCGGCGGCGTGCTTTTTGCCTTTGACGCAGGACAACACTTTGAATCAGGAACTCGGCACAAGGCACAGAGCCGCCATCGGCATAACCGAGGTTGCAGACTGCGTTGTTGTGGTTGTTTCGGAGGAAACGGGCAGAATTTCGCTTGCGGTAAACGGACAGATTAACAGAAACATCACCGCGGACAACCTTGAAAAAACGCTGAAAAGCTATCTTGTTGAAGAAACAAACGACCTTAAAGCAAGCAAGGACAAGCTCATTGATATGGTGGTGAAAAGAAAATGAGAGATTTTTTCAAAAAAGACTGGGTTATAAAAGTAATATCGGTGCTGGTTTCGATAATAATATGGATATATGTCGTGTATTTTCAAAATCCGCAGTATGAAACGTGGATTAAGGGCGTGCCCGTTACGCGCTCGAATATGTCTACCGACTTTTCAAGCGGAAAGCTTAAAATTCTCGACTCAAACAGCGACACGGTTAACATAAAGGTAAAAGGCACACGCCGTACCGTTGCAAAGCTTAACAATGCAAACATAAAGGTTACAGCCGATATGATAAGCGTTACAAAAGACGGCAACTACACGCTCGGAACAAACGTAGTTTTCCCCGTTTCCGGCATAACCATTGTGCAGAAAGAGCCGTACAACTACGAAATCGCGGTTGACAAGGTTGCAACGTCAAAGCTTAAAATCGAGGTCAAAAAGACGGGAACTTTAAAGAGCGGATATGAAATCGACACCGAGTCGATAATTCCCGAAACGGTTTCAATCACCGCACCGCAAAGCATTTTAAACACCGTTTCAAAAGCGGCGGTCACGGTGGATATATCGGGAAAATCAAGTGATATTAGAGGAAATTATCTCATAGAATTTTACAACGCGTCGGGCGAAAAAATCGTAAATCCGAACATTTCAAAAAGCGTTGAATTTGCTGAAGGATATTTCACGCTTACCATGACGAAAGAAGTTGAAATCGTCCCCCAGCCGACCAACGCGGAGGCGATTGAGGACGCAGGTCTTTCGGTGAATATAAACGGCGCAAAAACCGTTAAGATAAAAGGAAAGAGCAATATCATTTCACAAATTGACAAAATATACACAAAACCGTTTTCATTTGCGAGCATTTCTGACGGTGCGCCGCGCACTGCAGAGCTTGACATTCCCGAAAACGTGAGCCTTGCGGACGGCGCGAAGAAAACCGCGGAATTTACGCTCGGCGCAAAGTAAACTTGATATAACGACTATCATTATAAGGAGAAGAATTATGGGCAGATTATTCGGTACAGACGGAGTGAGAGGTATAGCAAACAAGGAGCTTACCTGCGAACTTGCGTTTAAACTCGGTCAGGCAGGTGCAAAGGTGCTTACAAAACACACAAATAATGCGCACCCTAAAATTTTGGTTGGAAAGGACACAAGAATTTCGGGAGATATGCTTGAGGCAAGCCTCGTTGCGGGATTTTGCTCGGTCGGCGCGGTGTCGGTATGCGTAGGACAAATCCCCACCCCGGCGGTTGCATATCTTGTGCGAAAATACAAAGCGGACGCAGGTGTTGTGATTTCCGCATCGCACAATTCGGTTGAATACAACGGAATTAAATTTTTCAGCAATGAGGGCTACAAATTAAGCGACGATTTGGAAAACGAAATTGAAGAATATATTCTCGGCGGAAAAGACCTAGGCGAACTTCCCGACGGCTGCGATATAGGCAGAAAACGCGTTCACGAAACAGGTATGCGCGATTACACCGACTTTGCGAAAAGCTGTATAGACGTGCGCCTTGACGGACTTAAAATTGCGCTCGACTGCGCAAACGGCGCGGCTTTTGAGTGTGCAAAGCTTGCGTTTAAAGAACTCGGCGCGGAAACGCTCCTTATCAACAATGTTCCCGACGGCACAAACATCAACAAAAACTGCGGTTCTACCCACATTGAGGGATTGCAGAAATTTGTCGCGGACAACAAATGCGATATGGGTTTTGCATTTGACGGCGACGCGGACAGATGCCTTGCGGTTGACGAAAACGGAAATCTTGTTGACGGCGACAAAATTATGGTTATCTGCGCAAAAGGCTTGAAAGACGAAGGAAAACTCAAAAACAACACGGTTGTTGCAACCGTTATGAGCAATCTCGGCTTTTTCAAGGCGCTCGACAAAATCGGCATAAACTACGAGCAGACAACCGTCGGCGACCGATACGTTTTGCAGAATATGCTTGAAAACGGTCATATCATCGGCGGAGAACAGTCGGGACACGTTATTTTGCTTGAAAACAACACAACCGGCGACGGACTTGTAACCGCGCTTACCGTTGCGTCGACAGCGGCAAAATCGAAAAAGAAACTTTCCGAGCTTGCAGGCGTTGTAACGGTTCTTCCGCAGGTGCTTGTAAACGTTACGGTTAAAAACGAGCACAAAAATACATATTCGTCCGACAGCGTGATAAAAAGCGAAATTGAAAAACTTGAGAAAAAATTTGACGGAAACGGCAGAGTGCTTATCCGTCCTTCCGGCACCGAACCGCTCATAAGGGTTATGCTCGAGGGCGAAAACTACGACGAAATCAAAAAAGAAGCGGAGGCGCTTGCGGACGTTATCCGCGAAAGACTTTCATAAAATTGGGTATTGAAATTTTTTAAAATTGTGATACAATAAACTTTGATTGCAATTTACCTGACATATTTATATTTTTGCAGGGGAAGGAAGTGGTCTTATGAAAATGTGTTCAATTTGCAAAAAGAACCCTGCCGTTGTTTTTGTATCAAAGATTGAAGGCGCAAACAGAGTTAACGAGGGCTATTGCCTGTCGTGTGCTTTAAAACTCGGAGTTATGACAAAAGAACAGCTCGCCGAGCAGGTGGATCTTCCGCCCGAGATGTTTGAAAATATGCTCGAAGGCTTGGAAAACGGCGACAGCGAAGGCGTTATGAATTCCATTCAGGATTTTCTCGCAGGCTCAAATCTTATGGAGATGATGCCCGACGATTTTAACGGCTCAAAGGATTATTCAAACGAGAAAATTCCGATTAACGATAAAAAGACAAAACAGAACATCAAAAACGAAAGACGCAAGAAAAAATGTCTTAACAATTTCGGTGTGAATTTGACCGAAAAGGCGCGTCAGTCGCTTTTGGATAAGGTTATAGGCAGAGAAAACGAAATCGAAAGAGTTATACAGATTTTAAACCGCCGCACGAAAAACAACCCCGTTCTCCTCGGCGAACCGGGTGTCGGCAAAACAGCTATTGCGGAGGGAATTGCGCAGAAAATTGCTGAGGGAAGCGTTCCCGAAAGGCTGGTTGGCGCACAGGTTTATCTTCTTGAAATGTCATCAATCGTTGCCGGCACGCAGTACCGCGGACAGTTTGAAAGCCGTATAAAAAGCATTATCGAGGAGGCAAAGAGCGACAACGTTATTCTCGTTATCGACGAAATTCACTCCATCGTAAGTGCAGGCGACGCGGACGGCGCTATGAATGCCGGAAACATTTTAAAACCGGCGCTCGCAAAGGGCGATATTCAGATTATCGGCGCAACAACGCCGACCGAATACCGAAAATATATTGAAAAAGACGCGGCGCTTGAGCGAAGATTTCAGACTGTTATGATCGAGGAACCGTCCAAAGAAGATACCTATAAAATTTTAACGGGTATCAAATCGTATTACGAAAATTATCATAACATCACCATCGAAGATTATATCTTACATGAAGTGATTGATTTGTCGTGCAAATATATTTCAAACAGATTTTTGCCCGACAAGGCTATTGACATTATCGACGAGGCGGCGTCAAAGCTTAATATAGACAACCCGTACACGCAGAAAATCGTCGATTTGGGCGTTAAAATAAAGGAAACCGACGCGGAACTTGAAGAACTCGAAACAAACGAGAGCGAGGAATACGAGCGCATTGCAATGCTCAAAAGCGAAAAATGCCGTCTTGAGGGCGAATTGAGCGGTACAAAATCGCTTATGCGTCAGACAAAAATCACGCTTGCGGACGTTGGCAGAGTAATCGAAATGTGGACGGGTATTCCCGTTAAAAACATCACCGAAACCGACCGCGATAAGCTTTTGCACCTTGAAGAAAGGCTTCACAAACGCGTTGTCGGTCAGGACAATGCGGTTACGAGCGTTGCCAAGGCGGTAAGACGCAACCGCGCGCTTAAATTAAGCAAAAAACGACCCGTGTCGTTTATATTCATAGGGCCCACAGGAACGGGCAAAACCGAACTTGTAAAATCGCTCGCCGAGGCGCTTTTTAACGACGAAAACGCACTTATAAGGCTTGATATGAGCGAATATATGGAAAAACATTCGGTTGCAAAAATCATAGGCGCGCCTCCGGGATACGTCGGCTACGACGAGGCAGGTCAGCTTACCGAGAAGGTACGCAGAAAGCCGTATTCGGTAATTCTTCTCGACGAAATCGAAAAGGCACATCAGGACGTTTTCAACATTCTTCTGCAAATTCTCGACGACGGCAGAATTACCGACAGCCAGGGACGTTATGTGAATTTTGAAAACACCATAATTATTATGACATCCAACGCTGGAACATCAATAGGCTCGAATAATATGGGCTTTTCAACGGCTGAAAATCCGAAAATCGACGGCAAAATCGAAAAGGCTTTGAAAGAGATTTTCCGTCCCGAATTTTTAAACCGTATCGACGCGATTATTGAGTTTAAAGAACTTACAAAAGACGAACTCAAACAAATTATTTCGCTTATGTTAAAAGACCTTGTGTCCGAGCTTGAGCATATG
Organism: Qingrenia yutianensis; assembly: GCF_014385105.1. NCBI lineage: Bacteria > Bacillati > Bacillota > Clostridia > Eubacteriales > Oscillospiraceae > Qingrenia > Qingrenia yutianensis. The sequence continues at coordinate 77,827 of NZ_JACRTE010000002.1, forward strand.
GGTATCGCTTTTGAAATCACCGACAGCGCAAAAGATTTGATACTGAAAAACAGCTACAATCCCAAATTCGGCGCACGTCCGATAAGGCGCGAAATTCAAAATTCGATTGAGGACAAAATTGCAGAATTTATCCTCACCGAAACCGATTATCAATCGAAAAAAATCACGGTTGACGCAAAAGATGGAAAATACGATATTAAAATGAATTAAACAAAAATCCGAACGCGTAAAGTGTGTTCGGATTTTTTATATAAAAACACCTTAGAAAGTCACTCCTTGATAAGACAACATTGCCTTAAAAACCAATGCTTTCTTATTGAGGAGTGGCTAACTGCACTGATTTTTGTGTAAATTTCTGATATTGACATATTTTTTCATTGTGTTAAAATAGGCGTAATGATAAATTGGAGTTGATTTTATGGTAAGCCTTTTACTCGCAATAATATACCTTTCGTTTATAAGCCTCGGTCTGCCAGACTCACTTCTCGGCGCAGGCTGGCCCGCTATGCGTCCCAAGCTTAACGTTCCCGTATCGTATGCCGGAATTATCTCAATGCTTATAGCGCTCTGCACGATAATATCAAGCTTAAACAGCGACCGTTTGACAAAAAAATTCGGTGCGGGACTTGTAACCGCAGTCAGCGTCGGAATGACCGCTCTTGCGATGCTCGGATTTTCATTCAGCCGTTCGTTTTGGATTTTGTGCGTTCTCGCACTCCCCTACGGTCTGGGCGCAGGCAGTGTGGACGCGGCGCTCAACAACTATGTTGCACTTCATTTTTCAAGCAAGCATATGAGCTGGCTCCACTGTATGTGGGGCGTCGGCACAATTATAAGCCCGTACATAATGGGTTATGCGTTAAACGGCGGACTCGGATGGCAGTCGGGCTACCGCATTGTTTCGGTTATGCAGATTGTGCTCACCGTGATACTTTTCATAACACTTCCGCTTTGGAAAATCAACAAAACACAAAACACCGCCGACGAAATAAGCGAACCGAAAAAAGCGCTCTCGCTTAAAGAAATCTTCGCTATAAAAGGCGCAAAAAGCGTTATGATAACCTTTTTCTGCTACTGCGCGGCTGAACAGACAACAATGCTCTGGGCAAGCAGTTATCTTGTAAACAGCGGATTTTCAGCCGATGCGGCGGCAAAATTTGCAAGTATGTTTTTTATCGGAATAACTCTCGGACGTGCGGCAAGCGGATTTTTGACCATTAAATTTACCGATACGCAGATGATACGCGCAGGACTTGTGATTATGGCAGCAGGCATTGTATCAATGATTTTACCGCTCGGCAACACCGCTTCTTTGGTGTCGCTGGTACTTATCGGACTCGGCTGTGCGCCGATATATCCGTGCATAATCCACTCCACCCCCACCCATTTCGGTGCGGACAAATCGCAGGCTGTTATCGGCGTGCAAATGGCGAGCGCGTATGCGGGAACGCTTGCAATGCCTCCGATTTTCGGAATTATCGCAAATAAAATCAGCGTTTCGCTTTTGCCGTTTTATCTGCTTACAATTCTCATTATAATGGCAGTTATGCACGAGACACTTGTAAAAACGACATCATCACATAAAATTGCACCAAATGTTAAATAAGTAGAATATTTTAAATGCCGAAATTGTGGTATAGTGTATTTTGAGAGATAATAAAAAACGGAGGTTTTAAAATGAACGTCACAAAATACACAACCAACGATTTCGGCTTTTTGCGTCCCGAAACCGTATTTTCGGCAGGAAGCGAATGCGGTGCGGCACAGGAAATCGTTGCGGAAAAAACACCGTTCAACGTCTGCAAAGGCTTTGGCGTTGCATTAACGGGTGCGTCGTGCTATATGCTCGCGCAAATGGAAAAAGGCGAAAGGCGAAAGCTTCTTGAAAGCATTTACGGAAAGGACGGACTTAATTTAAGCGTTGCGCGTCTTGCAATCGGCTCGTGCGACTATTCCGCGGAAATTTATACATATGACGATTGCCCCGGCGATACCGAACTTAAACATTTTTCAATCGAGCGCGACAGAAACTATATTCTGCCGATGATAAAGGAAATTCTCGAAATCCGACCCGATTTGTATATTTTTGCGTCACCGTGGAGCCCTCCGGGCTGGATGAAAACCGGCGGTTTTATCTGCGGAGGATATATGCGCACAAAGTATATTGATGTTTTTGCCGATTACGTCATAAAATATCTTAAAGCGTACGGCGCGGAGGGCATACACATCAGCGCGGTTACACCGCAGAACGAGCCTGATGTTGACCAGTACGGCAAATTTCCCGCGTGCATATGGAATCCCGACCAGGAGGCACAGTATATTTTCACGCTTTCCGAAAAGCTTAAAAAAGAAAATATGGACGTCGATATTTGGTTCCACGACCATAATTTCAACGGCTGGCGCCGTGTAAACTGGATGCTTGAAGAATATCCCAAGCTTACCGAATGCTGTTCGTCGGCGGCGTTTCACTATTACAACGGCTGTATTGAGATGATTGACCGCATAAAAAAAGAACACCCCGAAATCCGTTTCCAGTTTACCGAGGGCGGACCGAGGCTTAAAGACTGCTTTGACACCGACTGGTGTAAGTGGAGCGCAATGATGGTAAAAGCGCTCAATCACGGCTGCGAAACCTTTACCGGCTGGAATTTGATGCTGGACGAGGAGGGCCGTCCGAATGTCGGTCACTGCTACTGCGCAGGTCTTGTCAAGATGAACAGGAGCACAAAGGAGCTTTCGTACAGCGGTCAGTACCGCGCGTTCAGCCACCTTGCGCACTTTACGCAAAACGGCGCGAAAATCTACCGCTCCGCACCGTCAAACGAGGGTTGGGAAATGGGAGCTTTCCGCGATATGAAGTTTGAAACTGTATCGTGTGTTGCCGAAAATCCCGACGGAAGCAGAATTATTCACGTTGTAAATCCGAATGACGAAAAGCACCAGTATCAGTATTTTTATGAGGGAAAATGGTGGTATTTCGACGTTATGGAAAACTCGGTTGCAACGGTTGTTTTTAAAAAATAGCAATTTAATTTGAAAACGGAAATTTTAAAGGAGATAAATTTTTAAAAATTTATCTCCTTTTTTGTTACATCGGATTTAAAATATATTCTTTCACTCCGCCGTGACCGCCGAAAATGAGCCATTTACCTGCGCCGAGCCGTGCAAAAAGCGCTTTTCGCTCGTGCGCACACAGTTCGGGGTCGGTATCAACCGACGTCATAAGTATCGGCGCATAGTGATTATACTGTGCCTGGCTTGCAATCATATCTTTCATATTTATAAAAATGTCACCGCTGAAAACAACGTGATTTTCGTAGTCAATCAACACATTTTCGCCCGGCAGATGTCCGCCTCCGCCCTGAAAAATTTCAAAATGCAAGTCGCCGAAATCAAATGTTCCGGCACGCATAAGCGGTTCGGATCCCGTCGTTTTTTCGCCGATAACCTTAATTTTTTCGGAATTTACCGACTCATACGACGTCAAAATTTTGCAGATTTGTATATACGGCTTGTGGAGCGGATTTTGCTCGCGGTATCCTACCCCGTTTTCATATTCCATAGCAAGGCATTTTGCAGTGTCATACCCTGCATAAACGGTGTCAAACTCGGAAAGAAGTCCGCAGTGGTCAACGTCCGCGTGCGTGACAAAAACGCTTTTTTCGATACTGTCAAAATAGGGAATAAGCTTTTTGAAAATTTTGTTCATTTCGTCTTTGCAGTAAGCATAACCTGTATCGACAAAAAGATATTTTCCCTCACTGCAAATAATCGCGGTGTTGCTCCCGCACGGCGGTTCAATGAGGATTATATCGGTTTTTTCGCTCACGCGGTGCGTGGAAATGCGCGGTGCATAGTCATCTCCCCTCGCCTTTGACAAAAGCTCGCAAAATCTGCTTATGCTGTCAAAGGTACGGTACGGGGAAACGCCAGATTCGTCGAGCTGCTGCATTGCAAGATTGGTATTCACCAAGAGCGCCTCGCGCGAATTTGCCGAAATCTGCATAAGCGACGCAAGCTCGTTGACAAAATGCGTGTAAAAAATGCTGTTGTCATAAATTTTGTCCGCGTGGTTGTAGTCGATAACCCGAACATCGCAGATTTTGCGCGCGTTAAAAAGAAATTCGTCCATTTTTTCTTTTTCCTCGGCAACAATTCCCATTTTGAAATACTGATAATCCGAGCCGTTTTCCTGTGAACTTATGTATGAAATGTTAAAGCTGAATTCGCTTATAAGCTCCAGTATCCGCGTCACGCTCCCCGGGACGTCGCAAAGCTTAAACTCCAGCAAAATCACGTTTTTGCCGTTTTCCTCGCATTGCAGATAGCCGATTTTTTCAAGTTCGTCCCCTGCCGATTTCAAGTTTTCTTTTGTCCCCTCCGCGTCGATAAAAAGCATATGCGAGTCCACAGCTTTGTTGTAGCTTACGCGTGTTATATTGACATCATTCGCCGCAAAACATCGGCTCGCTTTCAAAAATGCGCCGATATGATTGGGCATAACCGTAACAAATGTTTTTTTCATATAATTCTCCAAGTAAATTTTGTTATCTAAATTATATAGCACATATCGGTTAATGTCAATATAAGAAAAATACACAGAACACGCTCTTGTTCTGTGTATTTTTGTTTACATATTGTCCAAAAATCTGTCCACAACAAGCTGACGGAACTCGGGCGAAAGACTGGCAAAATACGCGGTAAAACCCGTTACACGAACAACCAAATCGGGATATTCGTCGGGGTTTTCGTTCGCTTTCATAAGTTTTTCGCCGTCGAGAACGTTTATGTTTATAAGCGTACCGCCCTGTTTGAAATGCCCCTCAATAAGCGAAAGAACGGTATCAACGCCCTTTTCGTCCGCCGAAACGTGAGGGTCAAACTCAATCTGCAAAGGCGCGGTGTTTCCGTATCCGCACTGCACCGACGCAATTCCGTTCGACTGCGCGGTCGGTGCACCGTCCTGTCTGAAATGCGGATTGGGATTTGCGCCGTGCGAAATCGGTTCGCCGCATCTTCTGCCGTTTGGAGTTGCGCCCACCTTTGAGCCGTATTCAATGGTTCTCGCCCACGAAAACCAGCCCGGAACAAGCTGTCTGCCGTTTGGCATTTTTTGCGCGCGTATGTTTTTAACCCACGATTTTGTAAGCGCCACTGCCCATTTGTCCGATACCGTGTTTCCCTGACAGTATTTCGGCGCGGAGTTTAATATAAGACGCGTTCGCTCGTTTGCAAAGTTATCATCAAGAGCCCTGTAAAGCCCGTCCCAAGTAAGGATTTTTTCCTCCTCAATTCTCGTCTGCATTGCCCCGAATGAGTCTGCAACAACCGCAAGTCCTGCGCCGTCAACGCCGATTGTGTAAAGCTTTGCGCACTTTGATATGTCCTCGCCGTACTCAATCGAATTTTCCATCATAAGGTTCATAATCAGCTCGGGTGTTACCTCCCACTGGTGGTCAAGGTGCAGATTTATTCCCTTTGCGGTGGTGTCGATTGCAATTTTAAGATGTTTCTCGTAAATTTCAAAAAGGCGCTTGCACGATTTTTCCTTTTCGTTTCTCATCTCGTTTAACGCAACCTCAAAAACCTTTGCAATGTTAATTTTTACGGTGTCGTTCATAGGAAATTCCTTGCCCGGAACGCACATCCAGTTGCACCCGACCGCAATGCGTTCACGCGCGGTTTTTTTGTCAACGCCGTTTTTCATATATCCCTCGCAAAGCGCCTTGTCATTGCAGAATCTCGGCCAGCCGTTCTTGTTTTTGAGAAGATAATAAACCGCTTTTTTAAGAAAATTTCTGTCGCAGTTTTCGTGTACGCGCACGGTTAAATTGCACGCAATGTCAATACTGTCGGCAGCGTCAAGAATGAGATATGAAAGGTGATTTGTCATATCCTTATCGTTCTCGTCAACGCCCGAAATCTGATAATAATGCGGGTCGATTAAAAGCAGATTTGCAATTAAAAACTTTGCCGTTTCGTCATCCAAAATGCCGTTTTTGACATCGTTTTCGTAATACGGCAAAAGCAGTGTGTCAAGCTGAAAGCCTGCGCCGTCACGGGTGTAAATTCTTGACGCACAGTTGAAAAATGCAGTCCACTGGCAAGCCTCTCTGAACGTTTTCGGCGCATTAAGACGGATATTTTCACACGTTTTTTGCATTGTTTCAAGGTTTTCTTTAATCTCCGCGCGGTTTTCATTCGGTATCATTTCTTTGATTTTCTTAATATGACGGTCAACAAATGCGATTATTGCGCGGACGCATTTTTCCTCCGCGTCATAAAAATCTTTTTTATCGGGATTTACTTTTCTGTATTTTTCTATCTTTTCCAAAAATCCGCCGAAACCGAGCTTAAAGCCTATGCGGTAGTCGCACGCGAAATGTGCGTCGCCGTCAATTCCCGTCTGAATATTATACTTTTCCTGCAACGGTTTTAATTCGTCATACGGAAAACGCTGTTCGTCCCACCTTTTGCTCCACTGGTCGGTTGACGATGACATAAGCTCCATAATTTTGGGCTTTTTCTTAAGCCAATCCGGAAGATAATGAACGTCACCCCTGTAATTCACCAGCATATCACGCCATCTTCCGCAAAGCATTTCCATAGGGTCAACATACGGCTCGTGCGCATTTATAACACGGCAAAAGTTTTCACACATACCGTCATAGCCGTAAAAACTGCCGTTTGAGCTGTTGTACCAAGGTTTTACCTCATACCCTTCGGTAATCGGTACAGTGCCGAAATCGTCGAGGTCGGTATAACCGTTCTGTTTTTTCTTTTCAAGCGTGTGACGGATTTTCGTTTCGCGCATTGCTTTTAATCTGTCAGCGTACGTAAGCATATTTTTCAAGCTCCTTCATATATTCTTTTGACGGAACGCTAAAACCGTCGGCTTTTTGTCCGAGCGCTTTCCGCTTTGAATTTCCCAGCGGATGATACGGCAAAAGTTCATATTTTCTCACATTTGATAAGGTTTTTAAAAATGCGGATATTTTATCAATCCCCTGATTTATTTCGGGTATAACGGGAGTCCTTGCGATAATCGGAATATTGAGTTTATTAAGATTTTCAAAGTTTTCTATAATCTTTTCATTTCCGGCACCCGTATATTTTTTGTGCAAATCACTGTTCCAAATTTTTAAATCTGCCATAACAAAATCAAGCTTTTTAAAAATTTCTTCGTCAAAATACATAAGCGAGGTTTCAACGGCGCAGTTTATGCCGTTTTCTTTGCATTTATCTATGCACGCGTTTAAAAACTTTCCTTGCGCAAAGGGTTCTCCGCCCGAAAAAGTGACACCGCCTGTGTCGCCGTAATACGGCACATCAAGCATAATTTCGGACAAAACTTCGTCCGCGGTCATACTTTTTCCGCACACAACTCTTGCGCCCGAAAAACAGCCTTTGTCACACATTCCGCAATGAATACATTTTTCGGGATAGTATAAAATCTCTTTTTCAAAGCTTATACATTCGGGATTGTGACACCACTTGCACGAAAGCGGACAGCCTTTGAAAAATACGGTTGTCCGCACGCCGTCCCCGTCGTGAATTGACGCTCTTTGAATATCCGCAATCAAACCTTTAATCACAAATTTTTTCCTCTTTTCCGCTCTTTGACGATTTTATCACCGCGTCCAGCATAGTCATAATTTTCATATTTTCCGAAAGAGTAAGCATTTTGAAAACGTCCTCACCCGTTTTTTTGTGATGCGCATACATTTCGGGCATATTCTTAAATTCCGCGCTTAAATCCGCGCCGGGAATTTCAAGTTCGTTTCCGTAAATGTCAAATGCTTTTACATCGGGTGAATTTTCCGCACCGCCCGTACACATAACAACACCGTCGGTGCAAAGCACCATAGGACCCGACGGAATAACCGCGCGCGGAGTCGTCCACGTGCCCTCGACAACCGACATAGCGCCGTCGTATTTTATCACCGCGGCAAAATTATCCTCTGTATCGCCGAACGGGGTGTTTAAATTTTCACCGCACGAAATTACCGATTTTCCTTTGCCGAAAAACCAGTCGGAAAAATAACAGCCGTAGCAGGCAATATCCAAAAACACACCGCCTCCGTGCGAAAGATGATGCCACCAGGTTTTCCCGCGCTGAACATCTGTCATTTCCTCCGCCTTTGACGACACGCCCCTGTGCTTTGCTCCCTTTCCGAGCGGACCCGTATGACCGTTGATGTAGCGAAGCTTTATTGGTTTTCCTATAACACCGCTGTCCAGCACATTTTTAAGCTTGTATAAATACGGTCTGTACGCAACGGGCCAGTTTACAACCGCCTCAATGCCGTATTTTTCAACGCTTTTTTCAATTTTTTTCGCCTCGTCATATCTTACCGCAATGGGCTTTTCTATCGACACGTTAACACCGCGTTTTGCACATTCCTCAACAACCTCGGGTTTTTGGCAGTTTTCGGTGAGGATAAACGCAATGTCGGGTTTTAACTCGTCGAGCATCTGTTTATAGTCGTCATAAATGTTTTTGCAGTAGTTTTCGCGCACATTTTCAAGGTTCCACTTCGGGGTGTAGCGCAGGGGCGGAATATCATCAACACTCGACTTTACATCTGCCGCACCGACAAGTTCAAAATCCTCCTGCTCGCTTATGTAGAGCGCAACCTCGTTTACGTGCATATGCGAAAATCCTATTATTACCGCTTTCAATTTCACTCTGCATACACCTCTCTTTTAATTTCCGCAGATTTATAGAACATTTCAATTATTCTTGCCGTGTTTATGGTTTCTTCGGGTTTGACAATCGGTTCAGCTTCGCCTTTTATAACCTTGCGCAGATTATCTGCAATGTAAATATGCCCCGCAAACGGCGAATTGTAGATAAGCTTTTCTGTTTTGAGAATTTCTTCGCCGTCCCCGCCGAAATAAATTTTTCCGCTCGGCAAATCTATCCCTGCCCTGTCGCCCACAAGACGAATGTCCGAGCTTTCGGGCATATTTGCCGCCCATGCAACTTTAAAACTTACGTTTGCGCCGTTTTTGAATTTAAGAGTTCCACACGAAAAATCCTCAACGTCCATTTCATCGGGATTGAATTTTCTTATACTGTCAACGTTTCCCGTGAGCGCACCGCTTGATGTAAGCGAACCGAGTTCGTTTTTGTGATTTTGCATAACCGTGCCGTTTACCGACTCGATTTCGGGATTTCCCATAAGCCACAAAAGCGCGTCCAGCATATGCACGCCGATGTCGACAAATGCGCCCCCGCAGCTTATCTTTTTCATATGGAACGTTCCCCAATACGGAATACCTCTGCGCCTTATGCGCGAAAAATCACCGTAATAAATGTTGCCTAGTCCGTTTTTGTCTATGTATTCTTTTGCCGCAAGACGGTCGGGCGTAAAGCGCATACTCTGGCAAGCCATAAGAATTTTGCCGTTTCTTTTTGCGGTATCAAACATTTCTTTTGCGTCGGAAACCCTGAACGCAAGCGGTTTTTCACACAAAACGTTTGCTTTTGCGTTAAGCGCCGTAATTGTGTATTCTTTATGAAAACAGTTCGGGACGCACACCGAAACAAGGTCGGGTTTTTCCTTTTCCAGCATTTCCTCGGCGTTTACGTAAAAATTCGGTATGCCGTGGCGTTTTGCGGTTTCGCGCGCGGAATTTTCGTTAATATCCGACACTGCCGATATGAAAAAGTCGTTGCCGAAGGTTCTGTATGCAGGTATGTGCGCGGAATTTGCAATCATTCCGCAGCTTATTATGCAAACCTTAATCACAGTAAATCCGCCTCCTTTAAAAATCCGAATGTTTCGCCGTCGTTTTTGGTTGCACGGTATTCAAGACCGATATATCCGTTATAATCCGTTTTGCCGATTTCTTTAAGAATATTTACATAGTCAACGTTCCCCGTGCCGGGTTCGTGCCTGCCTGGAGAGTCGGCAACGTGAAAATGCCCGATTAAATCTATATTTTCCTTAACCTCGTCGATATTGAAATCGCCCATCATATTCTGATGATAAATGTCATAAAGCATTTTTATATTCGGACTGTTCACATTTCTCAAAAGCTCAAAAACCGGCTTTGCATACGGCATTGAATAGTTTTTTCGGTCAATGTCGTTGAGCGGTTCGATTATCAGCGTAACGTTTTCCTTTTCGCAAATCGGCTTTGCGGTGTTTAAGCATTTTAACACGTTTTCCTCGCAGTACGGCGCATTTTCGCCGATTAAAACAATCATAGCCGACGCGCCGAGCTTTTTATATACGGGTATGCTCTCATTAAGCGCGGACAAAAATTCGTCCGCTCTGCCTGCGTTTAATATTCCGCGCGACAAATCATACGACAGATTTTCGTCGGTGCAGTCAATGTTGAAAATTGAAAGCTTCATACCGTTTTCGTCAAGCATATTTTTAACCTTGTCAATGTCCTTGTTCGTCCACTTCCAAAATTCAACCGTGTCGATTCCGCATTTTTTAACCGCGCCTATTCTGTCATAAAAATCAAGGTGCGAAAACATCATATCAATACAACAGCTTATTTTTAATTTTCCGAATGATTGATTATACATCTAAATATCCTTTCGCAACCTCGTAAAATCTGCTTGTATCTTCATAACTGTCTTTTAAATCGTAGGTGATTTTTTCCCAGTTCTCGGGCGCCGCGCCAAAGTCGGGAATGTCAAGAAGCACACCGCCTTTTAACGCGGATTCGTGTGCAATAAGTCCCGGAATCATATATCTTGCCGCGTCCCATGCATTATTCGGGGGAAGTTTTCCCGTCGTTGCCGCTCTTACAAAATCATCAACAAGGAACGGATGCGTGTTGTAATGCGCAAACTTCGGATTGTTTCTGAACGTTTTGGGAAGTCTGCTTCTGTCTTGGATAGCCGCAAATCCCACAATATATTTTGTCGATATGGGGTCGCGGTTCATATCAATCTTGCCATTTTTCAAATCTTCGTTGTACGCGATTGTGTTTACAAGATTTCCGACGTCCTCAATGTACGGCTCTTTTCCGCTCGCAACACCGATTTGGTAAGAATGATTTGTAACCGAACACTCATATGCCGCTTTTTCGCCGTACATACAGGTTATGTAAGATGACGGCTTGTTAATTCCGACGCGTCTGAATTCATTGATACGCGCAATTCCTCCGCCCGACATCTGGAACAGTGCCGTTTCGTTGGAGAACGGGTTCTGCCAGTTGTTTTTGTCCTCGCCGTAGATGTTGTCCTCGTGATTGTCGCGGTAGCCCATACACGAAACCTTAAGCGCGTGCTCATTTATCGCCGAGAAAAGCATAGAAATCGAATGCGTGGGATAGAACATCGGCGGAATACCTGCAACTCTGCGCCAGTTCGGGCCGCCCGTGTGCTGAAAATCGAGGTACATTTCGCAAATATCGTGATAATACTGTGACTCGCCGTACACAAACCTGCCCATTTCGCCCGTTTTGTATTTTTCACGGCAGAATATCGCGCACGGATAATAATAGCACGTTTCAGCCATCATATAAATTTTGCCCGTTTCTTTTGACAATTTGATTATTTCTTCTATTTCTTCAACCGAACAGCCTATCGGCACAGCGCTGATAACGTTTTTGCCCATTTTCATTGCCTTTACAATCATAGGTCCGTGAAGATGGCGCTGTGTGTAAATTCCTATGCAGTCAAGGTCGGGCGCCTTCTCGAGCATTTCCTCAAACGAGCTGAAACCGCGCTTTAAATGGTGCTTTTCCATAGATGCCTTAACACGTCTTTCATCAAGGTCTGCAACAACAACTTCCTCCACATCAGGATGAATATTAAATAGCCTTACAAAATCATCGGAAAAATATCCAAGTCCGACAATACCGATTTTCATAAAATCCAACTCCTTATCATTGTATAATTTAACATCATTATAACCCAAACAAGCGCAAATTTCTATTGACAAAACACGCTTTTTATTGTAGAATATGAACACAATATAAAACGGAGGCAGATAAAATGAGCAGTGATTTTTTTATTGAAATTCCTGTTGCAAACGACACGTTAACGCATAATTTCGGCGTTTTTTCGAGCAAGGTGCAAACGCCCGATACGTTTGTGTGCACAAAAAACGACAAACCGTTCTCGCGCTTTTTTTATGTCGTAAACGGGCTTATTATTTTTGACAAGGGCACAAAAAAAGAACTCCCCGCGCCTGCCGGAAGCATTGTCTATCTGCCGAACGATATTACATACAAATCGGAATGGCCCGCCGGCGAAACCGGCGAATATATTTCGATAAATTTCCAAATGAGTGACAAACTTCTGCGTCTGCCTGATAAAATCTGCATTGCCGCAACCGACAAAAACGGATACTATCTTAAAATGTTTAAAAACGCATACGATATTTGGCTCCGCGGTTCGATTGGATATAAACTTGAAGTTTTGTCGGAATTGTATAAGATTTTGTACAGTCTGGACAACGATGTTCTGCGCCGTTATACAAAGCAAAAGCACCAAATGATTTATAAAGGAATTATTTTTTTGGAAAACAATTATTTGCAGGATATTTCGGTCGGCAACCTTGCAGAAATGTGCAGTACGAGCGAGGGAAATTTCCGCAGACTTTTTAAAAAGTATAAAAATATGTCTCCTATAACCTATCGGAATTATCTTCGCATAAAAAAGGCGTGCGACCTTCTCGGCGGCGGAGAATACAGTGTCGCCGAGGCGGCGGAGGCGGTGAATATTCCCGACGTGTGCTATTTTTATAAACTGTTTGCAAAGTTTATGAATACCACCCCGAAATCGTTTATTTCGGGATAAAAATATCAGATAAAACAAAGCAAAACGGCTGTTTTGTATAAACAGCCGTTTTAAGTTTACTTTTCAATTTTTACCGCTGTATCCGATACAGCAAAGCGCGCCTGCCTGCAAGGTTATGCCCGTGTTTCAAGCGGAAATAATGCTATGCCGCATTCGCTTTCCGCACAGGTGAGTTATTACAGTGAATACATACAATCACATGGTGATTTGGAATATGTTGGGGTGTACTCTGATGAAGTTCTGACAGGAACAAAGGATAGTCGGTCGGGCTTCCAACAGTTATTTGCGGATTGCCGCAGCGGTAAAATCGACCTGGTGATAACAAAATCCGTATCGAGGTTCGCATGAAATATCGTTACTTTGCTAAAAGCTGTAAGAGAACTCAAAAATCAAGGCTGCCTAAAAGGAGAAGACGAGGGCAAGCTGATGTTAGATGACAATATGCTCCGCACCCTTGTTATTCTTGACAGAGCCGCAGCGTTCAAAGAATGATAAAGGTCTCTGTTATCGGAAATCACGGGAAAATCAAACATTATCTCGGAGTATGGCTGAAAGTGTTCGGGTTTGAGGTAACGGACACAGCTCCGCACTTCACCATTGAGGTCTTAAAGTCCGACAGCAATGTCATTACGCATAGTAATCAATCAGAGCTTGCAGGGCCTATTCGCAGCCTTGTTTATGACTTTGGCATATACCGCTGAAAGGGCAGATTTGAGCGTTTCAGCATATTCCGATTTATGTAACATAGAATGTGCCGTACTGTCAAAGCTCATCGCACAGGCGGTCAGGCAAATTCTATGAATAGCAAAAGCACCGGGGAGAATGTTCCTCGGTGCTTTCATATCCGTTACAACCGTACTATTTGACACAGGGCAAGCCCGTAGAAAAATAGGTGTTCGGATATTAAAATGTTTGGTGGGCCTTCAGGGACTCGAACCCCGGACCAACCGGTTATGAGCCGGTTGCTCTAACCAACTGAGCTAAAGGCCCGAATATTTGAATTAAAACTATTTGAAAATTTGTTTTGCGGCGTCCGAAAAAATTCAGACACCGCAAAGCGTTTGGAGGCGCCAACCAGATTTGAACTGGTGGTGAAGGTGTTGCAGACCTCTGCCTTACCTCTTGGCTATGGCGCCATAAATCAAAAGACGCATCACAACGTGCGTCTTTTGTAAAATGGAGCGGAAGACGAGATTCGAACTCGCGACGTTCACCTTGGCAAGGTGACGCTCTACCACTGAGCCACTCCCGCGTGTATAGCTTTGTTTAAATCAAAGCTATGGTGCCTCCGGGCGGAATCGAACCACCGACACGGGGATTTTCAGTCCCCTGCTCTACCTACTGAGCTACAGAGGCAAATTGAGTTGCTAAAAATATCCCCTAAAGGCATCTACATAATTACCAACATCATATGCACAAAATATAAAAGTAAAAAATGGCGACCCGGAAGGGGCTCGAACCCTCGACCTCCAGCGTGACAGGCTGGCATTCTAACCAACTGAACTACCGGGCCAAATAAAGTGAGTTTGGTGGGCGGTACAGGGCTCGAACCTGTGACCCTCTGCTTGTAAGGCAGACGCTCTCCCAGCTGAGCTAACCACCCAAAACTCTTTGCCGACGTTTAAGTGAGAAACCCCACAGATGACGAAAAACCGCTTTGTTATCGGCTTTACCAATCACCCCGAACAACAATCAATATTATACCTTATAGTTTTGCATTTGTCAATACTTTTTTTAAAAAAACTTCAAAATTTTTCAAAAACTTATTTTTTGGCTTTATTAAGCAGAATTTTAAGGTCGTTTTCATCAAAATTATAAACTTTGTCGCAAAAATGACATTTAATTTCCGCTTTTTTATCGTTTTTAATTATATCTTCAAGTTCATCTTTTCCGACGGAAACGAGTGCTTTTTCAACCCTCTCACGGCTGCAGTTGCAATAATACTTTGTATCGAGCGTATCGGTGATGTCAAAATCAATGCCGTCAAGCGCACATTTTAAAATATCCTCGGGCGTCATATTATCCTCCAGCATTTTCGTAACCGAAGTGATTTTTTTTACATTCTCCTCAAGTTTTGTAATTGTTTCATCGGTCGCCTCGGGCATAACCTGCACAATAAAACCGCCTGCCGCCTTTATGCTGATGTCAACGTCAACAAGCACACCGAGACCTACCACCGACGGAATTTGCTCGGAAACTGCAAAGTACGACGTCAAATCGTCGCCTATTTCGCCCGAAACCAGCGGAACTTTGCCGACGTACGGCTCTTTTAAGCCGAAATCTCTTATGACCGTCAAAAATCCGTCCGTGCCGACAGCACCGCCGACGTCAAGCTTTCCCTGGGCATTTTTCGGCAAATCAACCGCCGGGTTGCCGACATATCCCTTGACGTTTGAATGACAGTCAGCAGTTGCAAGAACCCTGCCGATAGGGCCGTTGCCGGTAATCTGAAGGGTGAGCAAATCGTCCTCCGATTTAAGCATTGCACCCATCATTGCCGACGCTGTCAGGAGTCTGCCAAGCGCCGCGGACGCAACGGGATAAAGCGAATGGATTTTCTGCGCCTCGTTTACAAGATTTGTTGTTACCGCGCAAAATGCACGCACACTGCCGTCTTTTGCGGCAGCTCTTACTATATAATCTTTCATATTTTCTATGCTGAACCTCCGTAAATTCTGTTTAATTTATTCCAAAGCACCGATTTTAACCGCAAGCTCATATGCGGTATCATCGGCGGAAAAAATTATCACATCTTCGTCTTTTGCCTTTTTTATAACGTCAGCGCCTACCTCGATATTTTCGGGCACAACAACGCACGACGCCTCGGTGAGCACGGCAATCGCTACGATATTAACGTTTGTCTGAACGGTTATCCAGACGTTTTTTTCGCCCACTCTGCCCATTGCAAGGCTCAAAAGGTCGCTGATATAGCACCCCGAAACCTCTTTTTCGGCATTGTTTTCGGTAAGGCATTTTAAATTAAGCTTTTTTTCAAGTTCCAAAGTGTTCATATAAACTCACCCTTAACTTTTGTTGTTACGGTTAAATTCTTCAATTCCCTCGGCAAGCTCCAGAATTTTTGCCTTGAGATTATAAATACACGCGCTTTTTGCTGCATATCCGCGCACAATATCCTCTGCCAAAGCACGGCAAGTGGGCGCACCGCACGAACCGCAGTCAAGTCCGGGAAGCGTGTCGGTAATTTCCATCATACGTTTCATTTTTTCCATCGCCGCAACCATATCGTCGTCAAGACCGAGCGCCTTGTTGTGCGGAATGGGCGCGTTCATCATAACGTCGGTTTCATCGTCGGAAATTTTTCTTTCGGGCAGAGTTTTTGCAAGTTTTCTAATCTTGGTCTGCGCCACAAAACTGTTTTCAACTGTGAGCGGACCGCCCACACAACCGCCCGTGCAAGCCAGCATTTCGGCATATTCAATGTCCGAAAGCTTGTCGTTTTCGATTTCCTCCAAAATATTTACAACGTTATGTATTCCGTCCACCGCAATGACGTTTTCGCGGTCAAGCGCAGACACCTCACCGCCAGAATTTGCCCAGCATACGCCTTTGAAATCGGCTTTTGAGAGGTTTTCAATATCCTCTTTCTTCGATATAAACGGAAGCACCTTTCGGTAAACGTCGCTCACCGAAAAAACGCCGTCAACATAGCTTTTGTCAACACCGCACGGATATTTTGCGTCGGTAGCCTTTGCCGCGCAAGGACTTATGAAAAACGTGCCTATTTCGTCCTCCGAAAGACCCGTTTTTTCGGACGCAAGCTTTTTTGCAAGCCGTCCTGCAAGCGCCATGGGCGAAATGATGGGAATAATGTTCGGCAAAAGATTGGGAAATCTTATGCTGATAAGCTTAACCACCGCAGGGCAAGCCGAGCTTATCGTCGGCTTTAAAAGCTCGCCAGACGCAATAAGCTTTTTGGTTTCGCGCGTTATAATCTGCGCCGCATACGCAACCTCGAAAACATCGTCAAAGCCTGCCTTAACCAAAGCGTTCAGCACGGCATTGATGTTTTCAACCTTTTTAAACTGCCCGTAAAACGCGGGCGCAGGCAGTGCGATTTTATACTTAAAACTATTTATAATTTCAAATTTATCCGTCACGCCTTTTTTTGCGTGATACGGACAGACGTTTATACATTCTCCGCAGTCGATACATTTTTCTTTGATAATTCTTGCTTTTCCGTTCCGCACTCGTATAGCTTGAGTGGGGCAAAGCTGAATACACTTGGTACAGCCCTTGCATTTTTCCTTGTCGAGAGTAACGGAATGAATGATGTTATCCATTTTCGCACCTTCTTATCAGGCAAATTTAACAAGCGTTATTTTTAACAAGCATTTCAATGGTAGTGCCTTTGCCGAGTTCGGTAGTGATGTGCATTTCGTCGGTGTATTTTTTCATATTCGGAAGTCCCATACCGGCACCGAAGCCAAGCTCGCGCACCGAATCGGCGGCGGTGGAATATCCCTCTTTCATTGCAAGCGAAATATCCGCAATGCCGGGGCCGTTGTCCGCCAAAATCATTTTTATGTATTCGGGAGTTATTTCAACATCAATATGACCGCCGTTCGCGTGAATGACCATATTGATTTCGCCCTCATACATCGCAACCGCGACTTTTCTTATAACCTCGGGGTCGACACTTAGCTGACGAAGCATTTTTTTAAGTTTCGTGGACGCCTCGCCCGCCGCGGAAAAATCACTCGCGTCAACATCAAACCTTACAGAAATATTATTTTCAGCCATAATTTTTCTCCGTTCGTTATCAGTCGTTGTGAAGTCCTGCGTCATAAAGCTTTCCGCACGCCATATAAAGCGGTAAATCCGTAGACATTACCGCAATTTTCATCTCGCGCGCAAGCTCTGTTATATCGCCGCCCGGCATTTTTCCTCTTACGAATACAATGGCTTTCATATCCATCATTTCAGCGGTTCGCACAACCTGTAAATTCACAAGTCCCGTAAGAAGCATTGCCTGATTTTTGACAAACGCCAAAACGTCGCTCATAAGGTCGCACCCGCACGCTGAAAGCACCTCGGTGTCAAGTCCCTCGCCCTCGCAAAGCACCCTTGCGTTTAAAACCTCTTTTACAGTTTCAAGCCTCATTGCACCCTACCTCCGAAAAAGAATTTATCCTTCGATTACAATTTTATGGAATACTTTTTTACCTTTTTTGATAATCACACAGCCATCCTCATAGTCGCTCTCGCAGATGTTTTGCGCAATGTCGGAAACCTTGTTTCCGTTCACCGAAACACCGCCCTGCTGAACAAGACGTCTGCCCTCGCCCTTTGACGGAATAAGACCTGCTTTAAGCATAAGGTCGAGAATGTTTATTTCTTTAGCCTCGTCCTTTGTGATGGCGGTTGTGGGCATATTGGAATTGTCGCTTCCTCCGCCGAACACAGCCTCCGCCGCGCTCTGCGCTTTTTTAGCCTCTTCCTCTCCGTGAACAAGCTTTGTAACCTCATATGCAAGACGTCTTTTAGCCTCGTTAAGCTGCTGACCCTCCCATTTTGCCATTTCGTTTATTTCCTCCATAGGAACAAACGTAATAAGCTTTAAGCACTTGATAACATCGGCATCGTCAACATTTCTCCAGTACTGATAAAATTCGTACGGCGATGTTTTCTCGGGGTCGAGCCACAGCGCGCCTTTTTGGGTTTTACCCATCTTTTTGCCCTCGCTGTTTGAAAGAAGGGTAAACGTCATACCGTAAACCTGTTTCTGGTCTTTTCTTCGGCAAAGTTCAATACCGCCGATAATATTGCTCCACTGGTCGTCACCTCCCAGTTCAATTTTACAGCCGTACTTTCTGTTGAGCATCAAAAAGTCGTAGCTCTGCATAAGCATATAGTTAAACTCAAGGAATGTAAGACCTTTTTCAAGCCTTTGCTTATAGCACTCCGCGGTAAGCATTTTGTTAACCGAGAAGCACGAACCTATATCGCGCATAAAATCAATATAGTTAAGGTCTAAAAGCCAGTCTGCGTTGTTAACCATAATAGCCTTTCCGTCCGAGAAATCAACAATGGAGGAAAGCTGTTTTTTGAAACATTCGCAGTTGTGGTTGATGGTTTCCATAGTCATCATCTGACGCATATCGGATCTTCCCGACGGGTCGCCGATTGTACCCGTGCCGCCGCCTACAAGGGCAATGGGACGGTGACCGTAATCCTGCAAATGGCGCATAACAACCATCTGCAGAAAGTGTCCTACGTGAAGACTGTCCGCAGTCGGGTCGAAGCCTATATAAAAAGTAACCTTTTCATTTGCAAGAAGTTCCCTTATTTCTTTTTCGTGGGTGGTCTGTGCTATAAGTCCTCTTTCGGCAAGCACGTCGTAAACATTTTTCATCAATCTTATCCTTTCGTATATAAAGTAAAAATATATTATTTTAATTTTAACACAAAATTTATGCCATTTCAAGTATTTGTTTTATAGTTTTTTCACAAAGCGACATAATCTTTTTAAAATTCATATTCGGAATGTAGAATTTCTCCAAATCGTCGTGCAGTTTTTTTGCGTGAGAAAGCGTTTCAACCGTTTTGTTCAAAAGGTTTTTATACATCTGCATATCGTATGCATACTCTTCCCTGTAACCGTCTTTTTTGGAAAATTCGTAAACTTCGCCGTTTGAATAATTGTGAAATTCGTTATCGGTGCAAAATGCAAGCTTAAGATGCGGAATTAAAAGATGCTCGCATTTTTTTGCAGGCTCGGTCACGCAGTAAAATTTTTCGGTGTCGAGTCCCCTTTTTGCCGCCGCGTCCGATATTTCGCTGAGCACATTTCCCGTGTATCCGCGCAGTATTTTAACCCTGTATCCGTCAAAAAGCGTTTCGGGTCGGAATTTTAATCCCGACGGCGTTATTGCAGACGCAAAAAGTTTCCGCTCGTTTCCCGTCACGGGGCAAATGCAAAGGTGCGAAAGTTCGTCGTTTATGATTTTGTCAACGTATAAATTGCGCTCGTATCTGTCGCAGAGTTTTTCGTTAATCACCGTCATATCGTCGCCGAACGCTTTCGCCGCCGCAAGATATTTATACGCGCGCGCAAAGGTTTCGCCTATTTCGCGGTTTGTGTCGATTATGCCCTGACGCTCGGCGCACATTTTTTCTTCGTCCCAAAATTCGCCGAGGTTTATGATTTTATCCACCGCACCGGGATTTTTCGGGTCTACAATGTGCGGCGACGTGCCGTCGAGCAAGGCGATTTTCAAACGTCTTACATAAATTCCGTCCAAAGAATCGTCGTCCGACGAGCAGTGAATAAATTCAACATCATAGCCGAGCGGCAAAATTTTGTCGGCAATTTTGCGCATAAAAGACGATTTTCCCGTTCCGGGTCCGCCCTTTATACAGTAAATTTTCCTCGCCTCCTGCTGTGACACTATGCTGTCGTAATACGAAAAAAATCCGTACGGCGTGTTTGCTCCGAGGTAAAAATGCTTTTCATTCGACATAAAATCACCCTCAAATCAAAATTTGGCGTCAAAAAAGCCACGTTTAATACTATTCGCAAATAATATAAAACGTGACTTAAATTTTGAATTTCTATGATTTTATCAGTCTATGTAGTCGAGCGGATTTTGCGTTTCGCCGTTTTTGCGGATTTCAAAATGAAGGTGCGAACCGGTGCTTCTGCCTGTATTGCCCACCTTTGCGATAAGGTCGCCTTTCTTTACAACGTCGCCTTTTTTGACCAGAATTTCGCTGCAATGCGCATAATAAGTTTCGTATCCGTTCTGATGGTCAATTTTTACAATATTTCCGTAACCGCCGTTTTCAAAATCGGCATACGTCACCACACCGTCGTCCGACGCATAAATCGGCGAACCCGTGGGGCCCACAATGTCAACGCCCTTGTGATTTCCCATTGAGCGCTGGCCGTAACGCGACGTAATGTTTCCGTTGTACGGAACGGCAAAACTGCCCGTACCCACGCCCGACGGCTTTTCTTTTGTGCCGACCATAAGCACCTCGTTTGTCGGCGCTTTTTCGACGGTTTTTGAAATTTCGCTGTTGCTTTTTATACTGCCGTTGATTTTTTCTATTTTGCGTTTGACAACCTCTTTGCCGTTTTCGCCTTTCACTTCAACGGTGGTGTTTCCCTCGTAAAGCTCGCCGTTTTCGACGCGCTCGGTGCCGTAGGCAATTTCGTTTTCATAAGTTTCATATTCAACCGTCGCGACTTTTACGGGCTCAAAATAGCGTCCGCCGAGCATTCTCTCCGCGGCAACCTCTGCACCCGTAAGGAGCGACGACGGCGCGTATTCTTCTTTAATTTCAACATTTCCGGCAATCTCACATTCCGCTGTATTTTCGTCGGTAAAGCGCGACTTGCATATTTCTATTGCCTTTTCCGCCTCCGCCTCGTTCAAAACTCCCGCAAGCGCGTTGCCGTCAACCTCAATAACAGTCTGTTTCGTCATTGTACCCGACGCTTTTTTGATGTTTTCGCAAAGTGTATCCTCCGGTGTGATGTCGCTCCTTCTCACAAATTTAAGCGAATAAACGGGCATAACATCAATCGCGTCAAGATTTGAATAATACGGCGCATATTTTTCGTTTATCTTGTTTATAACCTCCGTGACCGCGCTTTTCTGCGAAACACAGCCGACCTCCGTACCGCTTAACACAACGCCGTAAACAAGCGAAAACTCCATATTGAAAAGCATCGCAATAACGCATATTCCGACCGCAAAATTAACGGTTTTTCTTACCTTTATATTTATCGAATGATATTTTTTATAAATTCTTTTGCAAGCGTTTTTAATTTTTTTCATATAATTATTACCGGTGTCCAAAATCACATCTCCTTTAAAAAAGTATTAAAAAATTGTTACATACTTGTTACAATTCTACGCAAATTGTTAAATTCCTCTTTTTTTATAAAAATTTTTAACTTTTTTTCACACACCGCATATAATATACTAAATTTCAAAAATGGGAGGAATACTCTGTTGAACAATAATAGCTATAATAATGCGGAGCAGATTTTAAAAAATGTGCTTAATTCGGAAGCCGGCAGAAGGGCAATAAACAACATAAACAATGCGTCCGAGGGCGAAATTATAAACAAAATTGCCAAGATGAACAAAGCGGAAATTGCCGCAAAGCTCAATGCACTCGGCATTTCGCAGTTTGTCGACAAGCTTAATTCGATTAACCAAACCGAGCTTGTGAAAATACTTTCGGAGAATCCGAATATTTTAAAAAATCTGTTAAAATAAGGAAGTGAGATTATGGATAACATCGGCGATAAAATAAGCGAAATTTTAAAAAATCCCGACGCGATGAGCCAAATTTCTCAAATGATGTCGGGCGCGCAGAGCACCGGTGCGCCAAGCGGCGACGACCTTGAAATGACGCGCAAAATTTCACAGATTGCAAGCAAAATGAACGACAGGTCCGACCCGAAGATCAACCTCTTGTACGCGTTAAAGCCGTATATGAACACGACGCGCGCACAGCATATCGACAAGGCGATAAAAATGCTTAAACTCACGCAGATGACCGAGCTTTTCAAGGATTTGTAAGGAGTTGAAATTTTATGGCACGACAATTCTACGACGGCTATCCCAAAATTTACGACCGAAAGATGGAAATTGCCGAGAATTTCTGTGATGATATTTCGGATTTTACGGGAGCGTGCGAATGTGAACCGCAAAAAAAGGATAACTTATGCAAGGATAATCACCGCAATGAAAAATGCAAATGCAAAGACGAAAAGCACGAATTTGAGTGCAAAAAAGAATGTAAAGACGACTGCAAATGCAGGCACGATAACTGCGAATGTGAAAATCACACCGACGTATGCGAAAGTGTGCAAAATCCGTGCTGTACGCCTGTTCAAGCCTGTTCAAACGGAATTTTGGACGGGATTTTCCAAAACTTTGCCGTTGACGATATAATTCTTCTCGGCATTGCGCTTTTGCTTTTGCACGACGGCACAAACGACACGCTTTTGCTTGTGATTATAGCGATAGTCTTCCTTGAAGGTCTTACATAAAACTAAAAACCGCACAAACGGAAAAATCCGTCTGTGCGGTTTTATTTTAAAATTTCACAACAACATTACATTCTTTTTTGTTTGACATAACGGTGTCGCCTTCGATTTTTTCATCGTCAAGCCAAATTCCTTTTTCGCCGTCGGTGCGCTTAAATTCAATGTTATAAACCGTGTTTCGGTAAACCTTTCTGACGCTGTATTCGTTCCAATCGTCCGAAACGTGCGGAGTAAGTTTTAAACCGTCATAGTCGGCATAAACGCCCAAAATCTGCTCAAACGCGCCGTGCATAAGCCACGACGGCGTCGCGGTGTACCACGAAAACAAATTCATACCGAAACGGCGGTGATTGGGGCCGTAATAAACATTTCCAACCGCGTACGGTTCGCTCGTTCTGCACATATCCGAATTGTCGGGGTGGTTCGGCAGTGCGCGCATAAGCGTGTCGAGCGCCTCCTCGTAGTCGCCGAGTTTAACGTCTGCAAACACCTTAAATGCCGCGCCGTGATTATATACCGCCGAGTTTGCAAACGTGCCGGGGAACTGGCGGTAAATACGTCCGCATCTGTCGCCGTACAAAACATAGGGCGGATAATTTAAAAGCGGTCCGAACGGCGTCTGCAAATATCGGTAAATTGATTTTTTAATTCTTTTTATTCTGTCGGGATCGTCAACAATACCCGAGAAAATCGCCCACGTCTGCGGATTGAGATAAATTTTTCCCTCAAGATTTTGTGAACCGCCCACCGGCTCGCCGTCCTCGAAAAACGCATATACAAACCAGTTTCCGTCCCACGCAATTTTATTGAAAATCTCCTTATATTCAGCCGAGCGCTTTCGCATAAGCTCCGCTTTTTCGGTCATTCCCACGCGTTCGTAAAGGCGCGCCATAATGTTTTGCGCGTTAAATGCGGCAACGGTCACCCACGCGCTTGTCGCGTCCGCGCCGAACTTGTTCAAGCCCGAAAGTCCGTCCAGCCAGTCGCCGTCGCGCATAAGAATAAGCCCGTTTTTACCGCGTGAATAATAAAGATAATCGAGTGAACGGAAAATATGTTCTTCAAGCGTCGCTGTTTCGTCGCTGTCAAGAAACGGCAATTCGCGGTTTAAAATATCAAAATCTCCCGTTTCGCGTATGTACGTGTTTACCGCCTCGGGCGCCCACGTCGGCTGGTCGCAGAAATCCGCCATATCATTCTCTAATCCGAACCTGCTGAAACGGCGCGGAAATCTTCCGTCGGGGAGCATATGCCCGAGCGTGATGAGCATTTTTTCGCGTGCCTTGTCGGGATTTACAAGGCAGTATCCCCACGAATCCTGCAAACTGTCGCGCACGCCGATAAACCTTTCCGCACGGTCGTATCGGTAAGTTAAAAACATATTGTTTTTAAGCCAGTAATTTATAAAATATTCAAGATTTTTGTTCGGCAAACGGCAGAAATTGCGTTTTACCGCGCTGTCCCACTTGTTTTTGATGTTTTCAAATTCCGCGTCAAAAACCGCCTTGTCAAGGCATTTTAAAACGTTTTCAGCCTCGCCGTCCTCGTCGCACGCGCCCGAAACAATATACCATTCGTATTTTTTGCCTTTTTCAAGCTTTACGGTTTTAACCGCGCTGATTTCGGCAAGATGTCCTTCGCTCTCATTGGGCAGAATTTCGGTGTATCGATTTACATCAATCTTATCCGCACCGAGTGCCGAGAATACCGCAGTTATGCCTCTTTCGGACGTTTTTGCAACGCCGTTTTCAACCGAAATTTCCGTTTTGAGCGGTGCTTTTTCAATGCCCTGCATATAAAATCCCCACTCTGTTGACGCGAAAATTTCAATCTCGCAGTCAGCATCGGCAACAAGCGTAACCCTTTGACATTCGCACGGAATTTTGTCGGGAACAAACATCAGAATTTCGGTTTTTATACCGCTTATTTCGCCCTTGTATTCAACCAAACCCGGGCGCACCGTCATAGAAAAGTTTTCGGCATTTTCAAAAAATTCGGTTTTTACGCCGTCTTTTAATATGTAAAATCTGCGCTTTCCGTTGGGAAGCCTGGTAAGATAATTTCCCTTTTTCTCCCAGTATTTCGTTATAATTTCACCACTGATATGCTTTAAATATCCGACTCCCGTGTTGGATACACAGCTTACGATTTTGTCGTTGCACAAAAACTGGAGCCACGGACGCGGAGTGTTTCTGTCGGTGATAACATATGCCGAACCGCCGTCTGCAAAGTGACCGAAGGTTTTGTCTTTATTAAAATAATCCTCGTCGCCAAGCTCGTTAAATCGGCAGTCGGGAAAATACGAACGCGTGTCAAGTACGCCCATTTTTATCTCTCCTCTAATACTTATCTTTTTCAATTATACACCGACGCACAAAACTTTACAACGCACAAAACTTGACTTTTTATCATTTATATTTACAACTTTCGGACATAAAAAAAGACGGCACAAAAGCACAAACGCGTCAAACCGCATATACTTTTTGCCGTCCTTTGATTTTTAAATTTTAAAACAGTCCGCTTATTTTTCCGTTTTCGTCAACGTCGATTTTTTCCGCCGCAGGAACTTTCGGAAGTCCGGGCATTGTCATAATGTCACCTGTCAAAACAACAACAAAGCCTGCGCCTGCGCTGATTTTAACGTTTCGCACCGTGACTTCAAAGCCGTCGGGCGCACCCAAAAGCGTCGGATTATCCGAAAAACTGTACTGCGTTTTTGCAATGCACACGGGGCATTTTGCAAAGCCGAGTTCTTCGAGGCGCACAAGCTGTTTCTGCGCCGTTTTTGTGAACACAACGCCGTTTCCGCCGTACACTTTTTTGACAACCGCCTCGATTTTTTCCGCAAGCGGCAAATCGTCCTCATAGCAGAAAGTGAAATCGTTTTTCTCCTCACAAAGACGTACAACCTCGTTTGCAAGTTCAATTCCGCCGTTTCCGCCGTCTGCCCACACGGTTGAAAGCACCGTGTTAACGCCGAGTTTTTTGCACTCATCTATAATGAAGTTAATTTCGCTGTCGGTGTCGGTCGGGAAACGGTTAACCGCAACGACGAGCGGAAGTTTATAAACATTTTTGATGTTTGAAACGTGTCTTAAAAGATTGGGAATACCTTTTTTAAGCGCGTCAAGATTTTCGTCCGCAAGCTCGGTTTTTGCAAGTCCGCCATGCATTTTAAGCGCGCGCACCGTTGCAACAAGCACAACCGCATCGGGTTTAAGATTTGCAAAACGGCATTTTATGTCCAAAAACTTCTCCGCGCCGAGGTCTGCGCCGAAACCTGCCTCGGTAACCGCATAATCACCGCATTTGAGCGCCATTTTTGTGGCAATAACCGAGTTGCATCCGTGCGCGATATTTGCAAACGGACCGCCGTGAACAAATGCCGGCGTTCCCTCAAGCGTCTGCACAAGATTAGGCTTTAACGCGTTTTTTAAAAGTGCGCACATTGCCCCCTGCGCCTTTAAATCACCTGCCGTAACAGGTTCATTGTCATATGTGTAGCCTACGATTATTCTCGCAAGTCTTTCTTTCAAATCGGTTATGGACGACGAAAGGCACAAAACCGCCATAATTTCCGACGCAACGGTGATGTCGTAACCGTCCTCGCGCGGTACACCGTTAACGCGTCCGCCCAGTCCGTCGGTGATAAACCGGAGCTGGCGGTCGTTCATATCAACACAGCGTTTCCAGGTAATTCTGCGCGGATCAATATTGAGCGAATTGCCCTGATAAATATGGTTGTCGAGCATTGCCGCAAGAAGATTGTTTGCCGCGCCGATTGCGTGAAAATCACCCGTAAAATGAAGGTTAATGTCCTCCATAGGAATAACCTGTGCGTATCCGCCTCCTGCCGCACCGCCCTTTATGCCGAAAACGGGCCCGAGCGACGGCTCGCGGAGCGCCGCAACAACGTTTTTGCCGATTTTTTTAAGTCCGTCCGCAAGACCGATTGTTGTGGTGGTTTTGCCCTCGCCTGCCGGCGTCGGTGTTATTGCCGTCACCAAAACAAGCTTGCCGTTTTCGTTTTTGCTCTCGCCAAGCAGTGATAAATCTATTTTAGCCTTGTCGTTTCCGTATTGCTCAACATATTTTTCATCTATTCCCGCCCTTTTTGCAATGGTCATAATATTTTCGGGCGCAACAGACTGTGCAATTTCAATATCACTTTTCATCAAATATTCCTCCGAATTAAATCTTAAAATATTTTGCCGCAGATGTAAACATACCTATATTATAATCTCCGTCAACGTTTTTGTAAAGATTTTTCTGGTATCTTTCGGAATGTCCCATTTTGCCGAAAACTCTGCCGTCGGGCGAGGTTATGCCCTCAACCGCGAGAATTGAGCCGTTGGGATTATATGCAACATCTCCCGTCACATTGCCGTTTTCGTCAACATACTGGGTTGCAATCTGACCGTTTTCGGCAAGTTTTCTGATAAGACTTTCCGACGCTAAAAATCTGCCCTCGCCGTGCGATACGGGAACGGTGTAAATGTCACCGACTTTTGTATCTGCAAGGAACGGCGATTTGTTGGACGAAATTCTTGTTCTTACAAGACGCGACTGGTGTCTGCCGATTGTATTGTATGTGAGCGTGGGCGAAAATTCGTCGGTGTCGGTAATTTCGCCGTTCGGCACAAGACCAAGCTTTATAAGCGCCTGAAAACCGTTGCATATTCCGAGCATAAGACCGTCGCGCTGTTTTAAAAGCCTGTTTACTTCTTCTTTAATTTCAGCGTTTCTGAAAAATGCAGTGATGAATTTGCCCGAACCGTCCGGCTCGTCACCGCCCGAGAAACCGCCGGGAATAAATACCATCTGCGCGTCTTTGAGCCTGTTTGCAAAATACGTTACCGACTCGGAGATACTCTTGGGTGAAAGGTTATTTATAACGATAATTTCACTGTCCATACCTGCGTTTTCAATCACTTTCGCGCTGTCGTATTCGCAATTTGTGCCGGGGAATACGGGAATTATAACTCTCGGACGCGCGATTTTCACAGCAGGCGCTTTTCTCTCACTGCACTCATACGAGAAGTTTTCAAAACTGCCGTTTTCGGGCGCAATGTTGCAGTTGTAAACGCTTTCAAGTTTGTTTTCGTAAATGCCGAGGATTTTTGAAAGGTCCGCACTTTCCGCACCGCGCGAAATTTCGTTTTTATCGGTTGTGTAACCCAAAACAGCGCCGTCCGAAACGCTGTCTTTAACTTCAAGCACAAACGCACCGTAGTTGTAACCGAAAATTTCGTCATTGGAAATGTTTTTGTCAAATTCAAAACCGATACCGTTTCCGAAGCACATTTTCATAACTGCCTCGGCAACACCGCCGAGCGTGGGCGTGTATGCCGAATAAACCTCACCTTTTCGCATAAGCGCGGTCACTTTGTTAAACGTTTCGATAAGCGATTTTGCGTCGGGAAGATTGCTTTCGTTATAATCGGGTTTTATCAAAATCACCTTGTGATCTTTTCCCTTAAATTCGGGAGAAATCACATTTTTTGCGTCCTCGTCCGTCACGGCGAACGACACAAGCGTGGGCGGAACGTCTATATTTTCAAAAGTACCGCTCATCGAGTCTTTTCCGCCGATTGCGCCGATTGACAAATCCATCTGTGCCTCAAACGCTCCCAAAAGCGCGCAGAGCGGTTTACCCCAGCGTTTTTTGTCTTTCATCGGTTTTTCAAAATATTCCTGGAATGTAAGGTAAACGTCCTTAAACTCCGCGCCTGTCGCAACAAGCTTTGACACCGACTCGACAACCGCGAGATATGCGCCGTGATACGGGCTTTTTTCGGTGATAAACGGGTTATATCCCCACGCCATAACCGACGAAGTATCGGTAAATCCTTTTTCGGTGGAAACCTTGTTCACCATAGCCTGAATGGGCGTAAGCTGATTTTTTCCGCCGAACGGCATAAGCACCGTGCCCGAGCCGATTGTGGAGTCGAAACGCTCGGAAAGCCCGCGTTTTGAGCAGATGTTCAAATCGTCCGCAAGTTTTTCGTACATATCGCAGAAATCACCGTTTGTATCTTTTGCAAAATCTTTGGGATTTTCCGCCTCAATGTCAATATGTTTGGGCGCGCCGTTTGAATTTAAAAACGCGCGCGAAATGTCAACAATTTTCGCACCGTTCCAGTGCATAACAAGTCTTGCGTTATCGGTAACGCGCGCAACAACCGTTGCGTTTAAGTTTTCCGCATTTGCAAGTGAAATAAACTTTTCGGCGTCGTTTTTGTCAACAACAACCGCCATTCTCTCCTGCGACTCGCTTATTGCAAGCTCTGTGCCGTCAAGACCGTCGTATTTTTTGGGAACTGCGTTAAGGTCGATTTCAATTCCGTCCGCAAGCTCGCCTATCGCAACAGAAACACCGCCCGCGCCGAAGTCGTTGCACCTTTTAATAAGGCGCGACGCGTCGTAATTTCTGAAAAGACGCTGGAGCTTTCTTTCCTCGGGAGCATTTCCTTTCTGAACCTCCGCACCGCAGTTTTCGAGCGATTTTAAGTTGTGCGATTTTGACGAACCGGTTGCACCTCCGCAGCCGTCTCTGCCCGTTGCACCGCCGAGAAGAATTACAATGTCGCCGTTTTCGGGACGTTCTCTGCGCACGTTTTTCTGCGGAGCCGCGCCCACAACCGCGCCGATTTCCATTCTTTTCGCTGCGTATCCGTCGTGATAAATTTCGTCAACCTGACCTGTTGCAAGACCTATCTGGTTGCCGTACGAGCTGTATCCTGCCGCCGCGGTGGTGACGATTTTTCGCTGCGGAAGCTTTCCTTTAAGCGTTTCGGAAACGCTTTTTAAAGGATTTGCCGCACCGGTAACGCGCATTGCCGCATAAACGTATGCCCTGCCCGACAACGGGTCGCGGATTGCACCGCCTATACACGTTGCCGCACCGCCGAACGGCTCGATTTCGGTGGGGTGATTGTGCGTTTCGTTTTTGAAAAGAAGAAGCCAGTCCTCATCTTTTTTGTCAACGTTAACTTTAATTTTAACGGTGCACGCGTTTATCTCCTCCGACTCGTCGAGCTTGTCGAGTTTGCCCTCTTTTTTAAGTTCTTTAACCGCGATTGTCGCAATGTCCATAAGGCAAACGGGTTTTGTGCGGTTTAAATTTTTGCGCACGTTCATATAGTCGTCATATGCTTTCTGCAAAAGCGGACTGTCAAACTTAACGCTGTCAATCTCGGTTAAAAACGTCGTGTGACGGCAATGGTCCGACCAGTATGTATCGAGCATTTTAATCTCGGTGATGGTAGGCTCTCTTTTTTCCTCCGCAAAATAATTTTGACAAAATTTTATATCGTCAAAATCCATTGCAAGCGAGTTTTCGTCTATAAAACTTTTAAGTCCCTCATCATCGAGCGACAAAAATCCGTCAAGCGTTTTAACCGTTTCGGGAATGTCATAATTTACCGCAAGCGTGTCTTTTTCTCCGAGCGACGCCTCCCTGCACTCAACAGGGTTTATAACATATTTTTTAACCGCCTCTTTGTCGCTTTCCGAAATTTCGCCGTCTATAAGATAAACCTTTGCGGTTTTAACCGTCGGACGCTCTTTTTTGGAGATAAGCTGAATACACTGCGCCGCCGAGTCCGCACGCTGGTCAAACTGACCGGGGAGCGGTTCGACCGCAAAAATGAAATCCGCGTTTTTGTCGAGCGTTTCGGATATAACATCAAGCTGGGGCTCGGCAAAAACCGTCATTTTACAGCTTTCAAAAAGGTCTTTTTCAATGTTTTCAACGTCGTATCGATTTATGATACGAAGCGAATTAAGCTTTATTCCCAAAAGATAAGCAATGTCTTTTTTCAGCGCTTTTGCCTCGTTTGCAAGCTCTTTTTTCTTTTCAACATAAAGTCTGTAAACCATATATTTATTCCTCCACTTTTGCGCAAAGCGCCTTTTTGCCTATGTCGCTCCTCATATACGCATTGTCAAAATGAATTTTTTCCGCAAGTGCATACGCGCCGTCCACCGCATTTTTAAGAGTATCCGCAACCTTTACCGCGCCGAGAACGCGTCCGCCGTCGGTAACGATTTTATCCCCCTTTTTCTTTGCACCGGCAATGTAAATTTCTTCATTTTTATCAGGAACAGGGAGTGTTATCTCAAAGCCCTTCTCATACGAAACGGGATAGCCGTCTGACGCCATAACAACGCACGCCGCGCTTTTGTCCATAAATTGAACGTCCTCTTTTTTGAGGTTTTTATCGCTTATTTTAAGCATAATTTCAAAAAGGTCGCTTTTTAAAAGAGGCAGAACAACCTGTGTTTCGGGATCGCCAAAACGGCAGTTATATTCAATCACATACGGGCCTTTTTTTGTGAGCATAAGTCCGAAATAAAGACAGCCCGAAAACTCTCTGCCCTCTTTTTTCATAGCCTCTATGGTGGGGACGAAAATCTTGCCGTAACATTCGTCCGCAATTTTCTTTGTATAGTACGGATTGGGTGCGATTGTACCCATACCGCCGGTGTTTAAACCCTCGTCGTTGTCTTTGGCGCGCTTGTGATCCATAGATGAAACCATAGGCACAACAACGTTTCCGTCTGTGAACGCAAGCACCGATACTTCGGGGCCCTCCAGAAATTCTTCAACCACAATTTCGTTTCCGCTTTTGCCGAAAACCTTGTCCTCCATAATGGATTTAACCGCGTCTTTCGCCTCGGCAAAATTCTGCGCGATTATAACACCCTTTCCGAGCGCAAGACCGTCCGCTTTTATAACCGTGGGATAGCTTGTCTTTTCAAGATATTCAACCGCTTTTGACGCGTCGGTAAAAACCTCGTACGACGCGGTGGGGATATTGTATTTTTTCATAAGATTTTTTGCAAAAACCTTGCTTCCCTCGATTATTGCCGCATTTTTTCTCGGGCCGAAGCATTTTATGCCCTTTTCCTCCAGTGCGTCAACCATACCGAGAACAAGCGGATCGTCGGGTGCGACAACGGCAAAATCTATGCCGTTTTTCACCGCAAAATCAACCGCCGAGTCAATATCCGTCGCCTTGATGTCAACACATTCCGCGTCCGAGGCAATTCCGCCGTTGCCGGGAAGTGCATAAATTTTATCTATTTTATTGCTCTTTTTAAGGCTTTTTATAATGGCGTGTTCGCGTCCGCCGCCGCCTGCAACCATAACTTTCATAAGAATTTCTCCTTTTTAAAATTTAGTGGTGGAACAATCTCATACCCGTAAATGCCATAGCCATACCGTATTTATTACAGGTGTCTATAACATTGTCGTCACGGATTGAACCGCCCGGCTGGGCAACATATTTAACACCGCTTTTGTGCGCGCGCTCGATATTGTCGCCGAACGGGAAAAACGCGTCGCTTGCGAGGCTCACGCCGTCAATTTTGGAAAGATAATCTCTTTTTTCCTCTCTTGTGAGCGGTTCGGGCTTTTCGGAAAAGAGCGTCTGCCAAACACCGTCCGCCAAAACGTCCTCGTAATCGTCCGAGATGTAAATATCTATGGTATTATCCCTGTCGGGACGTTTAACACTGTCCAAAAACGGAAGATTGAGCACCTTATCGTGCTGTCTTAAATGCCAGATGTCCGCTTTGTTTCCGGCAAGACGCGTACAGTGTATTCTCGACTGCTGACCTGCGCCGACGCCGATTGCCTGACCGTCTTTTGCATAGCACACCGAATTTGACTGCGTATACTTGAGCGTTATCAGCGCGATAACCAAATCTTCTTTTGCACTCTGCGGAATATCTTTATTTTCGGTTACGATATTTTTAAGAAGGTCAAAATCAATTTTAAAGTTGTTTCTGCCCTGTTCAAACGTCACGCCGAAAACCTGTTTTTTCTCCTGAACGTCGGGGATATAGTCCTTGTCGATTTTTATAATGTTGTAACTTCCCTTGCGCTTTTGCTTAAGAATTTCAAGCGCCTCTTTTGTGTAATCGGGCGCGATAATTCCGTCCGAAACCTCTCTTTTTATAAGACGTGCGCACACCTCGTCGCAGGTGTCGGAAAGCGCAATCCAGTCGCCGAAAGAGCTCATTCTGTCCGTTCCGCGCGCACGCGCATATGCGCACGCAATCGGAGAATTGTCAAGACCGTCTATATCGCTTACAAAACACGCTTTTTTAAGCTTTTCGGGAAGAGGATTTCCAATCGCCGCGCTTGTGGGGCTTACGTGCTTAAACGACGCCGCGCACACCTTGCCGAGCGCTTTTTTAACCTCGTTTACAAGCTGCCAGCTGTTGAAAGCGTCGAGAAAGTTTATGTAACCGGGTTTTCCGCTTAAAATTTCAATCGGCAAATCTTTGCCGTTTTCCATATAAATTTTTGCAGGCTTCTGATTTGGATTACAGCCGTATTTTAATTCAAATTCTTTCATATTTATATGTGCCCTTTCTATTTGTTTTTGTTTATAAGACGGTTTTCCTCGTTTCCGTTTTCAAGGTCAATATACCGCACATAAAGCGAAATTTTGTTGCTCTCGTTGAGGTTTGACCATATTTCTTCGGTAAATTCGTCTATATCGTTCGGGATTTTAACTCTTTCGGGTTCGCCGACAAATGTGGGAATAGGGTCGCCGTCGGTGACATATGTATGAATAAAATGTCCGAGTCCGTTTAACGGCAAATAAGAAAATGTAAATCTGTTGCACGCACTGCCTTTTTCGTCCGCGCTTTTGAGTATGCTCATTTTATATGTAAAATCTTTGTTGGCAAAATTTAAAATTCCGCTTATTCTCGGTGTAAAATTCGGTGCGTCAGGCTCAAACTCACGAGTTTCGAGCGCCTCTTCAAAGCTTTTTCCGCACCATACAAAATCATAAACCGTGTCGGTCTGGTCGCCGTTTGAAACGATAAGCGCATTTTTGAGTTTTCTTATCGGCGCATAGATTATGAGCGACGGGTCGGAAAGCTTTGACGGGTCAAACGCGCCCGTTTTCACGCTGTCACCCTCGGTGTAAAAAATTCTGTTTCGGCTGTTTTCGCTTCTGCCCATTATAAAATAAGCGACCGCCGCCTTTTTTCCGTCCTCGGTTTTTCCGATTACAATGCCTCGTCCGACATACGGATTGTCTTTTATAAGCTCTTTTATACCGCTGATTTTATAAATATTCATTTTATTTATCCTTTTCGTTTTTTAAAAGATTTCTGCACACATATTCTGCCGACTTCGGCAATATTTTCCATTCCGCATTTTGCATAATGCGCTTTTGCAGTGTTTCGGGAGTGTCGTTTTTTCGCACACTCACCGCTTTTTGCATAATAATCTCACCGCCGTCGGGGATTTCGTTGACAAAATGCACCGTCGCACCGCTCACCTTGACGCCGTATTTAAGCGCCGCCTCGTGCACTTTAAGTCCGTAAAAACCCTTTCCGCAAAACGACGGAATAAGCGACGGGTGAACGTTTATAATCCTTTTCGGATAACGGCTTGTAAAATTTTCGGTGAGTATGCACATAAAGCCCGCAAGCACGATTAAATCGATTTTTTCGCTTCCGAGAATTTTTATGATTTCCTCTTCAAATTTATCTTGTGAGCCAAGCTCTTTTTTTGAAACAACGAACGTTTTTATTCCGGCATTTTCGGCTCTTGTGAGCGCATAGGCATTTTTACTGCTCGAAATCACCGCAGTGATTTTGCCCGATTTTATAATTCCGCTTTTTTGAGCGTCGATAAGCGCCTGCAAATTTGTGCCGCCGCCCGACACCAAAACCGCAATGTTTTTTAACATATCTTCACGCTTTCGTCCGATTTTACGGTTTCGCCGATAATATAAGCGTCTGCGCCGTTTGCGTTAAGAATTTCAAGCGATTTGTCCGCGTCGTTTTTATCAACGATTACGCTCATTCCGATACCCATATTAAAGGTGTTGAACATATCTCTTTCGGGAATATTTCCCTCTTTCTGCAAAAGTGTGAAAATCGGCAGAATTTCAAGCGCGTTTTTGTCTATTTTCGCGCCGTAGCCTTTCGGAATACTTCTCGGAATGTTTTCGTAAAATCCTCCGCCCGTTATATGTGAAACCGCCTTTACCGTCACTTTTTCAAAGAGCGCGCACATAGGCTTAACGTAAATTTTTGTCGGCGCAAGAAGTGTTTCGCCGATTGATTTTCCGCCCAAAAATTCAAGCGGAGTTTTTATATCTTTGTTTTCAACGTCGAATATTTTTCTCACAAGCGAAAAACCGTTTGAGTGAACACCCGACGATTTTAAGCCGATTATAACGTCGCCCTCTTTAACGGCTGAATTGTCCAAAAGCTTATCTTTATCGGCAATACCGACCGAAAAACCTGCAAGGTCGTATTCGTCCTCGGGGTAAAATCCCGGCATTTCCGCCGTTTCACCGCCGATGAGCGCACAGCCCGACTGCACACAGCCGTCCGCAACGCCCGAAACGATTGACGCAACCTTTTCGGGAACGTTTTTGCCTACCGCGATATAGTCAAGGAAGAAAAGCGGTTTTGCTCCGCAGCAGATAATGTCGTTCACGCACATTGCAACGCAGTCTATGCCGACGGTGTCGTGCTTATCCATCAAAAACGCCATTTTAAGCTTTGTTCCCACGCCGTCGGTACCGCTCACAAGAACGGGGTTTTTGATACCGCTCAAATCGAGTCCGAAAAGACCGCCGAAACCGCCTATACCCGATATTACACCGCTTGTTTTGGTTTTTGCGATATGCTCTTTCATAAGGTCAACCGCCTTGTAGCCCGCGGTGATGTCTACTCCTGCCGCTTTGTAACTTTCACTGAAGCTTTTCAATCACAATCCCTCTTTTCGTTAATTTTATGTTCAAATCTGTTTTTCGCCGTTTCGGTCGGCACTTTTGTGGGATATTCCCCGTTAAAGCATGCCGAACAAAAGCTTTCGCCCTTACCGCCGACAAGCATATCGAGATGATTTACGTCAAGATAGCCGAGCGAATCAACGCCGATAATTTCCGCGATTTCGTCCACAGTGTGATGGCACGCTATAAGCGACTCGCGCGAGTCGATGTCGGTGCCGTAGTAGCACGGATTTAAAAACGGCGGTGCGGAAACGCGCATATGCACTTCTTTTGCGCCGGCGTCGCGCAGAAGCTTAACAATTCTTGCGCTTGTCGTTCCGCGCACGATTGAGTCGTCAATGAGCACAACGCGCTTGCCTTTTATCGTTTCCGAAATAACGTTGAGCTTAATTCTCACCTTATCCTCGCGCGATTTCTGCCCCGGTGAGATAAACGTTCTTCCTATATATTTATTCTTTATAAATCCAATTCCGTAGGGTATGCCCGACTGTCTTGAATATCCGATTGCCGCGTCAAGTCCCGAATCGGGAACGCCCACAACCACGTCCGCCTCAACGGGGTGCTCCATAGCAAGACACGCGCCTGCTTTAATTCTCGCCATATGCACCGATTTACCTTCCATAACCGAGTCGGGACGCGCAAAATAAATGTATTCAAAAATGCACATCGTCGGTTTAACCTTGTTGCAGTGGTCGGTGATGGAATGTATTCCGTCTTTGTCGAACACCACGATTTCTCCGGGTTTCACGTCGCGGATAAACGACGCGCCCACGCTGTCAAGCGCACAGCTTTCCGACGCGATGATATACGTTCCGTCGTCGGTAACACCGTAGCAAAGCGGTCTGAAACCGTTTTCGTCGCGCGCGGCGATAAGCTTTGACGGCGACATTACAACCAGCGAATACGCGCCTTTTATTTTGTTCATAGCGCGGTTTAACGCTTCTTCAATGGACGGCGAATTTATACGCTCTTTTGTGATGATGTACGAAATAACCTCGGTGTCGCTCGTCGAATGGAAAATGGAGCCCTCCATTTCAAGCTGTTCTCTGAGTTCCGCCGAATTTACAAGGTTTCCGTTGTGCGCGAGCGCCATTCTGCCCTTTATGTGGTTGACCACGATAGGCTGACAGTTAAGTCTGCCGTCTGTGCCCGTCGTGCCGTAGCGGACGTGGCCTACCGCCATATTGCCCTCGCCGAGATTGTTTAAAATATCGGGCGTAAACACGTCGTTTACAAGTCCCGTATCTTTATAATAATTCAAAACTCCGTCATCGTTTACAACAATTCCGCAGCTTTCCTGACCGCGGTGCTGAAGAGCAAAAAGTCCGTAATATGCTGTTGCCGCGACGTTTGATTTTTCTTTTGCAAATACTCCGAAAACTCCACATTCCTCGTGAATTTTATTCATATTACTCTCCCGTTAAAATTAAATTTGTTCATTCACCAAAAACGCAATTATTCGCCCAAAAGACGTTTCAAAATTTCGTTGTAAGCGTCCTCAACACCGCCGAGGTCGCGTCTGAATCTGTCTTTGTCAAGTTTTTCACCTGTTGTCGAATCCCAGAAACGGCAGGTGTCGGGCGAGATTTCATCCGCAAGCACGATTGTGCCGTCGCTCGTTTTGCCGAATTCAAGCTTGAAGTCGATAAGCTCGATATTTACATCTTTGAGATAGTCGGACAAAATTTTGTTTATTTTAAGCGAATAATCGGAAATAAGCTTTAATTCCTCCTCCGTTGCAAATCCCATTGCAAGAATGTGATAATCGTTTACCATAGGGTCACCGAGCGCGTCGTCTTTGTAGCAAAATTCCAAAACGGTACGGCTCATCTTTGTACCTTCGCTGAGTCCGAGCCTTTTCGCAAGCGAACCCGCCGCTATATTTCTTACGATAACCTCAAGCGGAACGATTGAAACTTTTTTCACAACCGTTTCTCTGTCGGACAATTCCTCGACAAAATGAGTGGGAATACCGTTTTTCTCCAAAAGCTTCATAAGGTGGTTTGTAACGCGGTTATTGATTGCGCCTTTTCCCATAATTGTGCCTTTTTTAAGCCCGTTAAAAGCGGTTGCGTCGTCTTTGTAAGACACTATGCACAAATTTTCATCATTTGTTGCAAATACTTTTTTTGCCTTTCCTTCGTAAAGCTGAACAGTTTTTTCCATTGTTACCGACATCTCCTTAAATTTTAATTTTACCGCAATTTATGTTTATTTGTTGTATTTTTCCTCAACCGCCCTGTTTTTTTCAAGCACGGCTTTTGAATTTTCAGCGCGGTCGTCATCAAGCTTCTGCGCGATTTTTTCATCTGATACCGCAAGAATTTCAAGCGCCAAAAGCGCCGCGTTTTTCGCGCCGTCTATAGCAACCGTTGCAACGGGTATTCCGCCCGGCATCTGAACTGTTGACAAAAGCGCGTCCAGTCCGTCAAGCGTTGACGATTTTATCGGTATTCCGATAACGGGAACGGTTGTATTCGCCGCGATTGCGCCTGCAAGATGCGCCGCTTTTCCCGCCGCGCAGATTATTGCGCCGAAGCCGTTTTTGCGCGCGTTTTTTGAAAATTCGCTCGCCTCAACAGGTGTTCTGTGCGCCGAATATATGTGTACCTCATATTCCGCGCCGAATTTTTTAAGCGTGTCTATTGCGCCCTCAACAACGCCCAAATCGGAATCGCTTCCCATAATTATACCTATTTTTTTCACGTCAAAAATCCTCCTAAAAAATATAAGGGCAGTCCCGTAAACATAAAAAATATTTATAGGACTGCCCAGACGGTCGGCATTATAAGTTTCTGCTCCATTGTGGTATTCCACCGTCCGCGTTTGCACGAACACTCCGTCAGTCGCAAAAACCCTTTGCTTGTAATTTTTCCTTCTCTATCTACATACAGTATTATAAATTAATTGCCGAAAAAAGTCAAGTTATAAAAACAACATAATTTTTAAAATTTTAGGACAAAATAATGCTCAAAAAATGTGTTTTATTGGTCAATTTCACCATAGTGCGGATTATTATATAAATGTTGCACAAAACTACTGTATGTTTTTGCAGTATTTTGTAGTATTACCGAAAGAAATTGTAAAAAAGTCTTGAAAAATATGTAAAAAAATCATATAATGTTATTGTATGTGTAAAAACGATTAAGGACGTGATTGTTTGAATAAATTTTCAGCAGTTATCCTTGCCGCGGGACAGGGCAAAAGAATGAATTCCGAAATCTGCAAGGTTATGCACAAAATAAGCGGAAAACCGCTTGCAAAATGGGTTAAAGACAAGCTTGATGACGCAGGCTGTGAAAAAGAAGTTATGGTTATCGGCCATAAAAAAGAACAGGTAAAAGAGTTTTTCGGCGACAGTGTTCTTTATTCCGAACAGAAAGAAATGCTCGGCACGGGGCACGCGGTTATGATGACAAAACCGCATTTTGAAGGCGAAAACACAACCGTTATGGTTCTTTGCGGCGACGCTCCTCTTATCAGCGAAAAGCTTATCCGCAGTGTGGTGGATTTCCACAAAAAAAGCGGTGCAAGCGCAACGGTCGTTTCGGCGAAAATTGATAATCCTTTCGGCTACGGCAGGGTTATAACCGATGATAACGGCGCGCTTTTGAAGATTGTTGAGCAAAAGGACGCAACAGAGGACGAGAAAAAGGTTAACGAGGTAAACTCGGGTATGTACTGCTTTGAGTCGAAAGACCTTTTCGGCGCGCTCTCCAAAATTACAAACGACAACGCGCAGGGCGAATACTATCTCACCGACACAATTTCGGTTTTAAAGGGCGAGGGCAAAAAGGTTTTCGCATTTTCGGCTGAAAATTCAAGCGAAATACTCGGCGTAAACAACAGAGTTGACCTTGCAAATGCGCAGAAGATAAAACACGGCGAAATTATAGAAAAACACCTTATAAACGGCGTTACGATAATCGACCCGTCAACAACTTACATTGACGATGAGACGGTTATCGAAAGCGACACGGTGATTTATCCCAACACAAATATTAAAGGAAATTCTCATATTGGACATTTTTGCGAAATCGGCCCGAACAGTGTTATCACGAACACAAAAATCGGTGATAATGTAACATTTTTAAGCTCGGTTGCAAACGAAGCGTCGGTCGGCGACGAATGCAGTGTAGGTCCGTTCGCGTATTTAAGACCCAAGGCAAACGTGGGAAAACACGTTAAAATCGGCGATTTTGTTGAAGTTAAAAATTCAAACATCGACGAGGGCACAAAAGTGTCGCACTTAACATATATCGGCGACAGCGACGTGGGCAAAAACATAAACTTCGGCTGCGGAACAATCACCGTTAACTACGACGGCAAAAACAAATTCCGCACGGTTATTGAAGACAACGCTTTTATCGGCTGTAACACAAACCTTGTTGCGCCCGTAAAGGTTAAGAAAAACGCGTTTGTCGCGGCAGGTTCGACCATTACCGACGACGTTGACGAAAACGCTCTTGCAATCGCAAGAAGCCGTCAGACTATCAAGAAAAACTGGCACAAAAAAGAGAAGTAAAATTATAATATACGAAGGAGTAAAACAATGATATCACACGGTAAGAACATCAAAATCTTTACTGCCAATGCAAGCAGTGATCTGGCAAAAAAAATTGCAGAGCATCTCGGCGTTTCGCTCGGTGACGCTCAAGTAGGCAAATTCTCGGACGGTGAAATTTACGTTAACATTAACGAAACTGTCCGCGGTTCGGACGTTTTCGTGGTTCAGTCCACCTGCGACCCCGTAAACGACAACCTTATGGAGCTTCTTATTATGATTGACGCTTTCCGACGTGCGTCCGCAGGCAGAATTACCGCTGTTATGCCCTATTTCGGCTATGCAAGACAGGACAGAAAAGCAAAGGCGCGCGATCCGATTTCGGCAAAGCTTGTTGCAGACCTTATCGCAACCGCAGGCGCAGACAGAGTTCTTACGATGGATTTGCACGCTCCTCAAATTCAGGGATTTTTCAATGTTCCCGTTGACCACCTTCTCGGTGTGCCCGTTTTGGCAAAATTCTTCAGAGAGGAAATGAAAGACGTTTTGGATAATATCGTTGTTGTATCGCCCGACCTCGGCAGTGTTACAAGAGCGAGAAACTTTGCACAGCGTCTTGACGCTCCCATCGCGATTATCGACAAAAGACGTCCGAAAGCAAACGTTTCGGAGGTTATGAACATAATCGGCGACATCAAAGGCAAAACCGCTATTCTGGTAGACGATATGATTGACACCGCCGGCACAATCACAAACGGCGCACAGGCACTTATCGACCGCGGTGCAAGCAAGGTTTACGCTTGCTGTACGCACGGCGTTCTTTCCGGTCCGGCTATCGAGAGAATTAAAAATTCGTGCATCGAACAGCTTGTTATGCTCGACACAATCACTCTTTCGGACGAAAAGAAAATCGACAAAATCAAAACTCTTTCGGTTGCTCCCATTTTCGGCCAGGCTATCGACAAGGTTTACGAGGAAACTTCAATCAGCACATTGTTTATCTAAAAAGTATACATAACGGCGGTTTTTCCGCCGTTTATTTTTCTTATAAAAACGCAAAACGGCAAAATATTTTATTTTGCCGTTTTGCGGTGCATAAAAAGAGGTGAAAATAAATGTATCTTATTGCAGGTTTGGGAAACCCCGACAAAAAATACAGCTGCACACGTCATAATATCGGCTTTGACGCGATAGATATGATAGCAAGGGAGATTAACTGCGACGTTAAAAAATTAAAATTCAAATCACTTCTCGGCGAGGGCAAAATTGCAGGAGAAAAGGTGATTTTGGCAAAACCGCAGACGTATATGAACAACAGCGGTGAGGCAATCCGCGATATTTCGGCGTTTTACAAAATTGAGCCGAAAAACATCATAATTTTTCACGACGACATAAGCCTTCCTACGGGCAGAATAAGGCTTCGTCCGAAAGGCAGCGACGGCGGTCACAACGGGCTGAAATCTATCATTTATCAGCTTGTGAGCGACGAATTTCTGCGCGTGAAAATCGGCGTCGGCGCGCCCGAAAACAAAAATTACGACCTTGCGGACTATGTTCTCGGCAAATTTACAAAGGACGATTTGAAAAAAATCGTTCCCGTTCTGAAAGAATGTTTCAAAATTTCCGAATGTATCATTAAAGACGGAATGGCAAACGCTATGAACAAATACAACGGCAAAGAATTTTAATTTTTATATTGTATAAAGAAAGGAGCGGTTACAAATGAAAGCACTCGCAAAATTAAACAAGCTTTATCCCGAACTTTGCGCCGCGGAAAATGCCTTAAAATCGGGCAAAACTCCGATTTCGGTTTCGGGCGCGACGGGCTCGGAAAAAAATCAGCTTATATATTCGTTTGCCGAAAACACCGGCAAAAAGGCGCTTGTAATCGCTTCGGACGAACTCTCGGCAAAGGAAATTTACGCCGATATTTCATCTATGAGCGGTGAAAACGTTTTGTTTTTCCGCGCAAAAGAATATGTTTTCTACGACGTTGACGTATCCACGAGAGAAATCGAGGCAGAGAGAATTAACGTTATAAAAAACATAAAAAACGCAAAATATATCGTCACAAGCGCGGCGGCAATTATGCAGTACACCGTCAAAAAAGAAATTTTCGATTTCTACAGCAAAACCTATTCCGCCGGCGATATTATCGACGTTTCCGCACTTGTGAAAACGCTCGCCGAAACAGGCTATAAACGCGTTTCGCAGGTTGAAAGCCACGGTCAGTTTTCAATCCGCGGTTCGATAATCGACATATTTTTGCCGGGTGATATTTACGGCACGCGAATTGAACTTTTCGATGACGAAATAGATACAATGCGAAGCTTTGACCCGTTAACGCAGATGTCGCTCGAGAGCATTGACAAATTTGAAATTTACCCTGCGCGCGAGCTGATTTTTGACGAAGAAACCAAGAAAAACGTGCTGAAAAAAATCAAGGCGCAAAAGAACGAAAATCTTTTGTCCGACGCGCAAAAGCTTGAAAACGAGGGATATTTCCCGTCGCTTGACAAATATATTCCGTATTTTTACGATAAACTCCCCACCCTTTTCGACTACATCGGCGCGGATTTTATAATATTTGCAGACGAACCCGCGCGCGTGCTGGACAGAGCGCGCACCTGCGAAAAAGAACAGCACGAAATTATTTCGTCTATGCTGGAAAAAGGACTTTTCCCGAAAATCAGGGGCGAATACACGCTTGATGCCGACAGTGTTATTTTAAATTCAACAAATCACGCATTTGTGCTTCTAAACGCGGTGTCACATTTTCAGCTTGACATTCCGACAAAAGAGCTTGTCAACGTTGCGGCAAAAACATTGCCGTCATACAGCGGAAAAAGCGAATTTCTGGTGGACGATTTAAAATACTGGAAAAGCAGGAATTACCGCATTATGCTGTTTTTGTCAAGTGAGGACAAGGCAAAAACCGTGAAAAATTCGCTTTTTGAATACGGAATTGAAGCGGTTTTGTGCGACAGCTCTGACAATCTTCCCGAAGAAGGCGAGATTTTCATATGCGTCGGCGCGCTTGAAAAAAGCTTTGAATATCCGTCCGTAAGATGCGTATTTTTAAGTGACAATTCATCATATACCGTGCAGAAAAAGCGCAAGGTTAAGGCGAAAAACAAGCGCAATGCGATAAAAAGCTTCGACGAACTCAAAAACGGCGACTATGTGGTGCACAACACGCACGGAATAGGTCAGTTTGTCGGCATAAAGGAGCTTGACGTTGAGGGCATTGTGCGCGACTACATCAAAATAAAATACCGTTCGGGCGATTATCTGTACGTTCCCACAAACCAGCTTGACCTTTTGCACAAATACGTCGGCGCGGAGGCGAAAAACGTAAAACTCAACAAGCTTGGCGGAACGGACTGGCAGAAAACCACCGCGCGCGTTAAAGAAAGCGTGGCGGAGCTTGCCGACGACCTTATTAAGCTGTATGCGGAACGCAGTAAAATCAAAGGTCACGTTTTTGCGCCAGACTCGGCTTGGCAAAAAGAATTTGAGGACAATTTTCCGTATGAGGAAACTGCCGACCAACTGCGGTGCATTGCCGAGGTTAAAAAGGATATGGAGGACGGCAAATGTATGGACCGTCTTTTGTGTGGTGACGTCGGCTACGGCAAAACCGAGGTTGCACTCCGCGCGGCGTTCAAATGCGTTGAAGAAAGCTTTCAGGCTGCGTATCTTGTCCCTACAACCCTGCTTGCACAGCAACATTACAACACGTTTAAGTCTCGTATGGAAAACTACCCCATACGTGTTGAAATGCTGTCGCGTTTCCGCACAAAAAAACAGCAGGCGGAAATCATAAAAAAACTCAAAAGCGGTGAAGTTGACGTTGTTATCGGCACGCACAGGCTTTTGCAAAAGGACGTCGGATTTAAAAATCTCGGACTCCTTATAATCGACGAGGAACAGCGCTTCGGCGTCGGACACAAGGAAACAATTAAAAAACTTAAAAGCAACGTAAACGTTCTTACATTGAGCGCTACGCCCATTCCGCGGACGCTTAATATGGCGCTTATCGGCATACGCGATTTGAGCGTAATAACCGAACCGCCGCAAAACCGCTATCCTGTGCAGACATTCGTTTTGGAGCGCAGCGACGCGGTTATACAAAACGCAATAGAGCGCGAAATGGCGCGCGGAGGTCAGGTGTACTATCTTTTCAACCGCGTGGAAAATATCGACCTTAAAACAAGCGAAATACAAAAAATGTTTCCCGGCAAGCGTGTTGTTTCGGCGCACGGCAAAATGAGCGAAACACAGCTTGAAGAAATTATGATAGATTTTCTAAACGGCGACATTGACATTCTCGTTTGCACAACCATTATAGAAACAGGTCTTGACGTTGCAAACGTTAATACGATAATTATTGAAAATGCCGATAAAATGGGACTTTCACAGCTTTATCAGCTCAAAGGAC
Source organism: Qingrenia yutianensis (assembly GCF_014385105.1). NCBI lineage: Bacteria > Bacillati > Bacillota > Clostridia > Eubacteriales > Oscillospiraceae > Qingrenia > Qingrenia yutianensis. Next base: position 122,347 of record NZ_JACRTE010000002.1, read on the forward strand.
GCGTGGGACGTTCAAATCGTCTTGCATATGCGTACCTCACCTACGAAAAAAACAAGGTTCTCGACCAAACCGCGCAGAAAAGGCTTCAGGCAATAAAGGAATTTACCGAGTTCGGCTCGGGATTTAAAATTGCAATGCGCGACCTTGAAATTCGCGGTGCGGGCAATCTTTTGGGAAAACAACAGCACGGAAATATGAACCTTGTCGGCTACGATATGTACTGCTCGCTTTTGGAAAGCGCGGTTGCGGAGTTAAAAGGCGAAAAAGCGCAGATTGCGTTTGACGTTAACATCGACCTTAAGTTAAGCGCGTACATTCCCAAAACATATATTGAGGACGAAAACCTCAGAATGGACATTTACAAAAAAATTGCCTCAATATCCGACGAAGAAGATATGTCGCTCATCACCGACGAGCTTATCGACCGTTTCGGCACGTTTGACAAAAACGTTGAAAATCTTATTGACATTGCATATATAAAATCGCTTTGCCAAACTTTAAGAATTTCGGACGTTACGCAAAAGGACGGATTTATCAACTTCACCATTGAAGATAACGTCAACCCGAAAGTTATCGTCGATATTCTCGCCGACAAGTCGTTAAAGCTTATGTTTTCGTCGGGCGAGAAGTCGTATCTTTCGAGCAAATGCAGTGAGGATATACTTTCAAATATTAAAATTATATTACAAAAGCTTGCAAAACTCACATCTTGTGTATGATATAAGTTATACTATGCTTGTGAAATTTTTTGTATAATTTTTGGCGTGCAGGCATCAGAGCTCCTGATCTTGCGCCGTACATACGAAAGGATTGAGTATTATGAAAAATTTTAAAAGATTTGCCGCGTCCGCGCTTGCGGTGTTCGTGCTTTCGGCAAGCCTTGCAGGGTGTGCGGTTACAAAAACAACCTCGCTTGCAACCGTAGACGGCGAAACGGTTACGGCAGACGATTTTTACCAGTATTTCCCGTCAGTTCAGTCAAGTATGCTCTCCGAGGCAGGAATTAACACGAGCGACAGCGACGCGGTTGCGAATTTTTGGAAATCTACTGAAATTGAAGGCAAAAACGCACTGACCGTTGCAAAGGAAAGAGCGCTTAACGAAGCTGTTAACGCGGTTGTGCAGACCAAAACCGCCGAGAAAATGGGCATCACCTTAACCGAGGACGACAAAAAGCAAATCAGCGACTACAAAACCTCTACAATTCAGCAAAGCTACGGTTCAAAGTCGAACTTTATAAATCATCTTAAAGAGATGAACACAACCGAAACGGCATATGACAAAGCGCTTACCGCATCGCTCATTTCGTCAAAGCTTTACAGCGAGGTTTCAAAAGGCGACGAATATAAAATTGACGAAAAGAAAGCGGAGGAAGAACTCAAAAACGGTGAGAAAATCACCGCAAAACACATTTTGTTCTCCACCGTTGATTCGCAGACAGGTCAGTCATACGACGACGCTAAAAAAGCGGAAGTAAAGAAAAATGCAGAGGGCACGCTTGAAAAAATCAAGTCGGGCGCAGACTTTGATGCGCTTATGCAGGAGCTTTCTGAAGACCCCGGTCTTGCACAAAATCCCGACGGCTACACATTCGGCAAAGGCGAAATGGTTGCTCCGTTTGAGGAGGCGGCATTTGCGCTTAAAGAGGGCGAAGTAAGCGGTATTGTGGAATCGAATTTCGGCTATCACATTATAAAAAGAGTTCCGCTCACCATCTCGCAGTCGGATATTGACAGCAAAGTTAAAGAAATGCAGAACAAGGTTTTTGAAGAACAAATCGACAAATGGAAAGCCGATATGGAAGTATCCATTGACGAAAAAGCACTATCAAAAATTAAAGAAAACTGATATATGAAACAAGGTCGTTTCTCCTCACGGAATGAAACGGCCTTTTTTGTTGACATTTCGGCAAAAAAATACTATAATTTAAGATAGGTTTAATCATCAGGAGGGACAAGAGATGAAGCTTTCACAAATTTTTGCAGAGAAAAGACCTACACTTTCGTTTGAAGTGTTTCCGCCCAAAACGAGCGACACATACGACAGTGTGAAATTCGCCGCGGAAAAAATTGCAAGTCTTAAACCCGATTTTATGAGCGTAACCTACGGTGCGGGCGGAGGAACGAGCAAATATACCGCCGATATTGCAGAGGATATTCTCACAAAACACGACGTAACTCCGCTTGCGCATTTAACCTGCGTAAGCTCGGACAAAAAGACGGTTGAAAACACGCTTTTCTCCCTTAAAGATAAAAAAATTGAAAACATTCTCGCGCTCCGCGGTGACATTCCGAGCGGTTTTGAAAACGAAAACCGCGAATACAAATATGCGTCGCAGCTTGTATCGGACATCAAAAAATACGGCGATTTCTGCGTCGGCGGTGCGTGCTATCCCGAGGGTCACCCCGAGGATTTAAGCGTTGCGGACGGAATTAAGCATCTTAAAGAAAAGGTGGATGCCGGATGCGAATTTCTCACGACGCAGATGTTTTTTGACAACAATATTTTATATTCGTTTTTGTATAAAATCCGCGAAGTAGGCATTACCGTGCCGATTGTTGCCGGCATTATGCCTGTCACAAACGGCAAGCAGATAAAGAGAATTTGCTCTCTTTCGGGAACGTATCTTCCCCAGAGGTTTAAAAGCATTGTAGACCGTTTCGGCGACAAGCCGTCCGCTATGAAACAGGCGGGAATTGCATACGCGACTGAGCAGATTATCGACCTTTTTGCAAACGGCGTCAATGCGGTGCACGTTTATTCTATGAACAAGCCCGACGTAGCGGAAAAAATTCAGCAAAACTTATCGGAAATTATATTGAAAAAGGATTGAAACAATGCTTAAAATACTGCACTGCGGCGGCGAAAAACTGAATATTCCAAAAAGTGAAATCATTCGCTACGCTGGCGGTGCGGACGGTGAAACACTCAATTTTGCGGTTGAAAAATGCTTAACCGAGCTTTTGCCGAAAATATCGTGCAAAGCGTGTTATGACGAATTTGATGTAAAATCGGACGGTGAAACGCTTGATTTCGGCTTTGCAAAGGTGAAATCTCAAAAGCTTGCAAAAAATCTCGCAGGCTGCAGACGCGTTGTGATTTTTGCCGCGACGCTCGGTATCGAAACCGACCGCTATTTGCAGAAATGCTCGCTTATATCGCCTGCAAGCGCGCTTATCGCGCAAAGCACTGGCGCGGCGGCGATTGAGGAATGGTGCAACAACATCTGCGAAATTTTAGCGTCGGAAAAAGCGCCGATGTATCTTCGTCCGCGGTTCAGTCCGGGTTACGGCGGCCTTTCGCTGTCAATCCAAAAAGACATAATATCGGTTCTTGACTGCAACCGAAAAATCGGACTTACCCTCACCGACTCGCTTATGCTCACCCCCACAAAATCGGTCACGGCATTTGTCGGGCTTGGCGAAAACAGGGAAAACTGCACCGGCGTCGGCTGTACGGCGTGCGATTTGAAAAACTGTGCTTTCAGAAAGAAGAAAACTTGTTTTGAACAGGAGAATTAAATGAACTTAACCGAAAAAATCAAAAATCAGCGATTATATTTTGACGGCGGAAGCGGAACGTATTTTCAGGCGCGCGGTTTAAAACCGGGCGAAATGCCCGAAATATGGAACATCACCAATGCGGAAACGGTAAAACAAATGCACCTCGACTATTTAAAGTCGGGCAGTGACATCATTACCGCAAACACATTCGGCGCAAATATCCTTAAATTTGACGGTAAAAACGGCAGATATTCGCTTGAAGAAATCATATCGTCGGCGCTCAAAAACGCAAAAGACGCGATAAAAACGTTCGGCGTACAGGAAAAATACGTTGCCCTCGACATAGGTCCGACGGGAAGGCTTCTAAAACCGCTCGGCGACCTTGACTTTGAGGACGCGGTAAAAATCTTTGCAGAAACTGTGAAACTCGGCGTAAAATACGGTGCGGATTTGATTTTGACGGAAACAATGAACGACGCGTACGAAACAAAAGCGGCGGTTTTGGCGGCGAAAGAAAATTCGTCACTGCCCGTTTTTGCGACAAACGCATACGACGAAAGCGGAAAGCTTATGACGGGAGCATCGCCGTCCGCAATGGTCGCACTGCTCGAAGGCTTGCGCGTTGACGCATTGGGAATAAACTGCAGTTTGGGTCCCGAAAAAATGATGCCCATTATCCAAGAAATTTTGAAATATTCGTCAACGCCCGTGATTGTAAACCCGAACGCAGGACTGCCCGTTGTGCGTAACGGAAAAACGGAATACGACGTTTCAAGCGCGGATTTTGCGCGGTCTATGGAAAAAATCGCAAAAATGGGCGCGTCAATCCTCGGCGGCTGCTGCGGAACTACTCCCGAATATATAAAAGAAATGAAAGCATTGACGGAAAAAATTGAATTTTCGCCCGTGCAAAAGAAAAATTACACTGTTATTTCGTCTTACACACGCACGGTTGAATTTGGAAAAATTCCTGTTTTAATCGGCGAAAGGATAAATCCCACCGGCAAAAAAGCAATGAAAGAGGCGTTAAAATCAAAAAATTTTGACTACCTTTTGAAAGAGGCGGTTTCACAGCAGGAGGACGGCGCAAACGTGCTTGACGTAAACACGGGACTGCCCGAAATCGACGAGGTTAAAACACTTTTAAACGCAGTATCGCTGATACAGACGGTGTCCGATTTACCGCTCCAGATAGACACCTCCGACCCCGAGGCAATGGAAAAGGCGCTTCGCATATACAACGGAAAAGCGCTTATAAACTCGGTCAACGGCAAACAGGAGGTTATGGATAAAATCTTCCCTCTCGCGGCAAAATACGGCGGTGTGATTATCGCGCTGACGCTCGATGAGGGCGGAATACCGCAGGACACCGACGGAAGAATGAAAATCGCAAGAAAGATAATCGGCGAGGCGAAAAAATATAACATCAGCGAAAAAGACATCATTTTCGACCCTCTTGCAATGACGGTAAGTTCTGAAAAAAACGGCGCGCTCGTCACGCTCGAATGTATAAAAACCCTGCGCAAATCGGGACTTAAATCAAGCCTCGGTGTTTCAAACGTTTCGTTCGGACTGCCGAAACGTCCGATTATCAACGCGTCGTTTTTCACAATGGCAATGCAAAACGGTCTTGACGCGGCGATTATAAATCCCCACTCCGCCGATATGATGAACGCATATTTTGCGTTCCGTGCGCTCTCGGCTATGGACGAAAATTTTGAAAAATACATTTCGTATGCGTCAAAAACGGCTGAGGCAGAGAACAGTGCGCCCCAAAAAACGGCGCAGAACAGTGAAATCACGCTTAAAACCGCGGTTTTGAAAGGTCTTAAAGACGACGCGTCGCTATGTGCGCAAAATCTCTTAAAATCGCAGGACGCACTTAAAATAATTGACGAAAGCATAATTCCCGCGCTTGACGAAATGGGTGTTAAATTCGAGAAAAAAGAGGCGTTTCTGCCCCAGCTTTTGATGAGCGCGGAGGCGGCGCGGTCGGCATTCGACGTTATAAAAACAAGCATTTTATCGAGCGGAGAAAAGCGCGAAAAACGGTGTAAATTCGTTCTTGCAACGGTGAAAGGCGACATTCACGACATAGGCAAAAATATTGTGAAGGTACTTCTTGAAAACTACGATTTCGACGTTATCGACCTCGGCAAGGACGTTGCGCCCGAAATCATAGCCGAAACCGCCGTGAGCGAAAACGCGCCTATCGTGGGATTGAGCGCGCTAATGACCACCACCGTGCCTGCAATGGAGGAAACGATAAAGCTTGTCCGAAAGGTTAAGCCCGACTGCAAAATTGTGGTCGGCGGTGCGGTTTTGACCGAAGAATACGCAAATATGCTGGGCGCCGACAAATACGCGAAAGACGCTATGGAAACTGTTCGCTATGCGTCGGACGTTGATATACAGATTTTGAAATAAGGTGTTGATAATGGAGAATTTTTTACTTGCTTTAGAGGTGATATTTCCGATAGTTGTAAATCTCGCGCTGGGCTACACAATGAAACGTGCAGGCATATTTGACGATACAACCGTCAAAAAAATGAATGCAAGCGTTTTTAAGGTTTTTCTGCCATTACTGCTTTTTTACAACGTCTGCACAACCGACGTGAAAACCGCTTTTGATGCGAAACTTATAAGCTACTCGGTGTTAAGCATTGCAGCGTGCTTTCTCATTTTGCTCATTATTGTTCCGCGGTTTGAAAAGGACAACAAAAGGCGCGGTGCGCTTATTCAGGGCATTTTCCGCAGTAATTTTATAATTTTCGGTATGCCCGTTGCAATGTCGCTGTGCAATCCCGAGGATATCGGCTCGGTGTCGCTCCTTATCGCGGTAATCGCGCCGACGTTCAACGTTCTGGCGGTTATAACAATGGAAATTTTCCGCGGTTCAAAAATCAACGTTTTGCAGATTATAAAGGGAGTTATAACAAATCCGCTCATAATCGCGTCGGCATTGGGACTGATTTTTGCGGGACTTAACATTCAAATTCCGCCACTTTTAAACAAGTGCATTTCGGATATAACAAAAATCACAAATCCGCTCGCGCTCATTCTTCTCGGTGCGTCGTTTACGTTCGGCTCGGTGAAAGGCTATACAAAAGAGCTCATTGCCGGTCTTTTAGGACGTCTTGTAATCGTGCCTGCAATATTTTTACCGCTTGCGTCGGCACTCGGCTTCCGAGGCGGTGATATGGTTGCGCTTATGGTGCTTTTCGCCTCGCCCGCGGCGGTTTCGTCGTTTATAATGGCAGAACAGATGGATGGCGACGGCGCACTTGCCGGTCAGCTTATCGTGCTCGGCTCGGTTTTGTCGGTTTTTACGGTTTTTATATGGATTTTGATATTAAAAGGACTTATGCTTATATAAGTCCTTTTTTGTATGTTTGCAATTTTTGAAAATTTGTGATACAATATTTTGTAAGTTTTATTTTGAAAGGATTAAAAATTATGAAAAAAATTATATCGGCACTGCTTTTTACCGCGCTGATTTTCACATCTGCGCTCGGTGCGGACGGCATATCGTACGACGCTAAAAAGGCAGAAGTTTTGTCACAGCTTAACATTTTAAAGGGCGACGAAGACGGTTTCAGGCTCGACAGCTACCCCACCCGAATTGAGGCGGTTATAATTATGCTCCGTCTTACGGGCAGTGAGCAGACGGCGCTTGAGAAAAATCTTCATCACCCGTTTTCCGACGTTCCCGACTGGGCAGGCGCATATGCAGGATATGCCTATGCCTCGTCAATCACGAGCGGAGTATCCGAAAACGAATTCGGCACCGACGAACCGCTTACCGCCGACCAATTTGCAGCATTCGCGCTCCGTGCGCTCGGCTACGACGACGCAAACGGCGATTTCGACGTTGACAGCGCTTTAAAATTTGCATATGATAAAAAAATCATTTCCGCAAAGGTTGACGAAAAGGATTTTAAACGGCGCGACACGGTTTCAATTTTGTATGACATTCTGGGCGCAAAGCTTAAAAATTCCGACACAACGCTTGCAGAAAAGCTTAAAACGCTCGGAGTTTTTACCGACCGGGACGAAATTGAAGCAACAAAAATTATTGCGTCAATCTACTTTGAAAATTAGAAATTTAAAAACGGTACATCTTTAGTCCCACCCCGATAAGGAAACATTGGTTTTGAAATCCGTATTTTAAGTTTATACGTCGTCAAAAAGACACCGTATACGTCAGTATTACGTTGTCTTTTTTTCTTGTCTAAAGCTTAAACTACAATTTTCAAAACTGCTTTGCACCCTGAAAACAAAATTTTTTGACGAAGTTCAAGGCAAAAAAGTGAGTAATCCTGTCGGATTTCGAGCTTTTTTAACGCAGAAATTCGCAAAAAAGATGTTTAACAGGGCAATGCTTCCTTACCGGGTTGGGGCTTTCTGATATACCGTTTTTTTGTGAATTTTTGTAATTTTGTTTATTTTGTTAAATTCCGAAATATTCTTTTGCGTTGTTAAACGAAATGCCCTCGATTATTTCTTTCAAAACATCTTCGTCGTTTGCAAATTCGCCGTTTTCAACCCACGTGCCTATGATATTGCACAAAATTCTGCGGAAATATTCGTGTCTGGGATACGACAAAAAGCTTCGCGAGTCGGTGAGCATACCGATGAACGACGAGAGCGCGCCGAGATTGCCGAGAGCTTTCATCTGCGATACCATACCGTCGATGTTGTCGTTAAACCACCAAGCAGAGCCCATCTGAATTTTGCCCTTCACACCGCCTCCCTGGAAGTTTCCGAGCATTGTTCCGACTGTGTAGTTGTCGGTGGGATTGAGCGAATACAAAACTGTTTTCGGCAGCAAATCGTCTTTGTCAAGTTCGTTCATAAACTGCGACAGTTTTTGCGCGATTTTGTTGTCGTCTATCGAGTCAAAGCCCGCGTCCGCACCGAGTTTTGCAAACATTCTCGAATTGTTGTTTCTAAGCGCCGCAATGTGGAGCTGAAGAACCCAGCCTCGTTTTGCATATTCGCGCGCACAGAAAGTCAAAAATGCGGTTTTGTATTTTTCTTCGTCGTCCGATGAAATTTCACCGCCGTTAAGCGCTTTTGCAAGAATTTCGTCAAGCTCGCCTTCACTCGCTTTTTTAAACGGAACAAAGCTTACCGCGTGGTCGGAAATTTTGCTTCCCATTTTTGCAAAATGATCCATACGGCTTGAAATTGCCTTTTCAAGATCGGCAAATTTTTCAATTTTAACACCGCTCGCCTTTTCCAAAAGCTTTATGTAATCGGCAAAGTCGCTTTTTTCAACGTTCGCCGCCTTGTCGGGACGGAACGCCGGAACAACCTTTACCGAAAAATCTTTGAGTTTTTCGTGATATTCAAGGCTGTCAACGGGGTCGTCGGTCGTGCCGATAAGATAAACATTCGATTTTTCGATAAGTTTCTGTGCGGAAAAATCACCGCTTTTTATAATTTCATTCGCCTTTTTCCAAATTTCGGGCGCGGTTTTTTCGTTCAACGGTTCGTAAATACCGAAAAATCTCTGAAGTTCAAGGTGTGTCCAGTGATAAAGCGGATTTCCTACCGCATATGCCACGCATTTTGCATATGCCAAAAACTTCTCGTAGTCCGACGCGTCACCCGTGCAGTATTTTTCATCAACGCCCATACTGCGCATAAAACGCCATTTGTAATGGTCGCCGTAAAGCCATATTTCGGTTATGTTTTCATATTTTTTATCCTCCGCAATTTCCTTGGGCGAAAGATGACAGTGATAGTCGTAAATCGGCATATTTTTTGCGTAATCTTCGTACAGGTGTTTTGCGGTTTCGTTTTCAAGAAGAAAATCTTCTCCCATAAATTTTTTCATAGTTAACTTCTCCTTTCGGTTGCCTATGTTATAAATATAACACAATAATTTTTAAAATTCATTTAAAATATTGACAGAAAACATTGCAAATATTGATATATTGCTCGAAATTTGTTTGACAAATCGTGAACTTTATTGTAGAATATAAAATGTAGATTTGTGCAAAAATTTGACATTGCACAAAAGAAATTTTAAGGCAGTATGGTGATACGGAGGTTTATTATGACACAAACGGTAGCGGCAGTTTTATTGGCAATTTTCGTGGTTTTTATGGCGGCGATAGGCATTTACACGTCCAAACGCTCGCGCACTATGGAGGGATTTTTGCTCGGAGGCAGAAATATCGGTCCGTGGATCAGTGCATTTGCGTACGGAACGTCGTATTTTTCGGCGGTAATTTTTATCGGCTACGCAGGCAAAACAGGCTGGACGGTAGGCATTGCAGGAATTTGGATAGGCATTTTCAACGCGCTTGTGGGCTGCCTTTTGGCGTGGTTTTTGCTCGCAAAAAGAACGCGTCTTATGTCGCACCATTTGAAAGCGTCCACAATGCCCGAATTTTTTGCGGGACGCTATAATTCAAAAGCTATGAAAATTTACGCGGCGATAATTATATTTGTTTTTCTCGTGCCGTACAGTGCGTCGGTTTACAAAGGCTTGGGATATATGTTTTCGCAGATTTTCCCGATTTTCGGTGAAAACGGAAACACCGTATGTATGCTTATAATCGCGGTTTTGACGGCGGTTTACCTTGTTTTGGGAGGATACGTTGCGGCGGTTGTAACCGACTTTGTTCAGGGAATTATAATGCTTGTCGGCGTGGTTGTTATGTTGGCAATCGTCATCAAAAACCCGATTGTCGGCGGATTTAGCGAAGGTATGAGAAGGCTTTCGGAAATCGTTCCCGAGGGCAAAAGTCTTGTTTCGCTCACGGGCGGAAATATGCTTTCGTTTCTTTCTATGAACGTAATTCTCACAAGTGTGGGAACCTGGGGACTTCCTCAAATGATACATAAATATTACGCTATAAACGACGAAAAAGATATTCCCAAAGCGGCAGTGGTTTCTACCGTTTTCGCGCTTGTAATCGGCATCGGCGCGTACCTTACGGGAACATTCGGACGTCTTTATTTAAACAACACCCTCCCCGACGGAGGAAATTACGACGCGGTTGTGCCGACAATGCTTGTCACGGCGCTTTCGGGAAATATTTTCACAAACATAGTTCTCGGACTCATTCTTCTTTTGGTGCTTTCAGCGTCAATGTCCACCCTTTCGTCAGTGGTGCTTACGTCAAGCTCGGCGATAGTTGTAGACCTTTTGCCGGCGGTAAAACGAAACGTTAACCAAAAACATCAGATGATTTTAATGCGAAGCATCTGCTTTGTGTTTATAGCGGTTTCGTTTGTAATCGCGTCAATGAAAATCGCGTTTATTATGCAGCTTATGTCGTTCTCGTGGGGACTTGTTGCAGGCTGTTTTATCGGGCCTTACATCTGGGGACTTTACAGCAAAAAAATTACAAAATGCGGTGCGTGGGCAGGACTTTTATCCGGTCTTTTGACGGTTGCCGGCGTGAGCATTTTCAAAATGTCGTCGCTCGGAATTAAAGAAGGATTTGCAGCCGCGGCGGCAATCAGCCAGGACCTGGGCGTTATTGCAATGGCGATTTCGTTTGTTGTGACACCGCTTGTGAGCGTGTTTACGAAAAAAATCGACGCAAGCTACATTGACGGCGTATTTTCGTGCATTAAAAAATAGTTTTGGCATAAAATTCTGACATAAATAAAATTCTTAAACGGAGGCGCAAAATGCCGAGAGATACAAAAACGGAAATCAAAAAGGCTTTTTTAAATTTGCTCGGCACTACCCTTTTTGACAACATAACGGTTAAGGACATTGCCGACGAATGCGGAATAAACCGCAACACGTTTTATTATAATTTTGAGGATATTTATGCGCTCACCGAGGAAATTCTGCAAGAGGAAACAGAGAAAATCGTGACTGCGCACAAAACGCACCGAACCTGGAACGAAGGCCTTTCGGACGCGTCGAAGTTTGCAAAAGAAAACAGGCGCGCGATACTAAATCTGCACAAATCGTCAAAGTCGTTTTATCTTGTAAAATACTTTAAAAAAATTATTTACAATGTTGTAATTGAATTTGTGAACTTGCAGGCAGAAGATTTGAACATTTCGGAAAACGACAAAAATTTTATTGCGGGATTTTACACCTGCGCGCTTATGGGCCTTTTGTCGGAATGGCTTGACAACGATATGAAAGGCGATTTTGAACCCATCATCGAAAAGACGGGAATTTTGTTTGACAACAGCATTGCCGACGCGCTCAAAACGCTTGCGGAAAAATAGTTTTATGGCTTTATGTGCTTTTTTGTGCATAAAGCCTTTTTTGTCTGTTGATTTTTTTGAAAAAATGTAATATAATATTATATCATTTTTAGTATTTTTATGAAAGGCATTGAAGATATGAAAAAAGGAACCGGCGAAAAAACTTTTATGGAAAAGGCAGCGTCGCTGATTGTTGACAAACGCAACATTGTGATGCTTATATATGCAATCGCGGTTGTTTTCTCACTTTTCTCCAAAAACTGGGTAAAGGTGTGCAACGACATTACCGAATACCTCCCGTCCGACACCGAAACACGGCAGGGACTCTCGCTTATGGAGGATGAATTCGTAACGTTTTCAACCTCGCGTGTTATGGTTGCAAACATTACATACGACAAAGCGGACGCCCTCTGTGAGAAAATTAAAGACATAAAATATGTGGATATGGTGGATTTTGACGACACCGAAGACCACTACAAGGACGGCTGTGCGCTTTTTGACATCACGCTCGGCAGCGAGGACGGAAGCGAGGACACAAAAAAAGGTTATGCGGAAATAAGAAAAGTTCTTGACGGCTACGACACGTTTATTTCCGAAAGCGACTTTGACAACTCAAAATCGCTCAACGACGAAATGTCGGTCGTTATCGCGATTGTCGCGGTTATCGTTGTCGCTGTACTTCTTCTCACGTCGCAGACTTATATGGAAATTCCCGTGCTTTTGATTACTTTCATTGTGGGAATTATACTAAACAAAGGCACAAACTTTATTTTCGGCGAAATCTCGTTTGTATCAAATTCGGTTACCGCCGTACTTCAGCTTGCGCTTTCGCTCGACTACGCGATTATTCTTATTCACCATTACAGCGAGGAGCGCGAAAGATGCGATCAGCACGACGCGGTTGTGCGCTCGCTTGCAAAATCAATTCCCGAAATAGCGTCAAGCTCGCTCACCACCGTATCGGGACTTGCGGCGCTTATGTTTATGCAATTTAAAATCGGCTTTGATATGGGTATGTGCCTTATAAAATCCATTATTTACAGCCTTGTCTGCGTGTTCACGCTTATGCCGTGCCTGCTTATGCTTCTGGGCAAATACATCGACAAAACGCACCACAAAAGCCTTTTGCCCGATATTTCCTGGCTCGGCAGTGTGGTATACAAATTAAGAATTATCATTCCGCCGATTTTTATCGGCATAATCATAGCCGGATATTTCGTATCGTCAAACTGCTCGTATACATATAATGAAAATTCGTCCAAAACGATACGCAAAAACGAAACGCAGATTGCAAAAGAAACGATAGAAGACTATTTCGGTGCAAAAAATCTGGCGGCGCTTGTCATTCCGGCAGGCGACTATGCGAAAGAAAAACAGCTTATCGCGGAACTTGAAACCCACCCCGAGGTTGACTCGATAAAGTCGCTTTCCAGCATTGAGGCAAAAGACGGATATGTTCTCACCGACTCGCTCACACCAAGGCAGTTTGCCGAGCTTATGGATATGGACATTGACACCGTTAAGCTTTTATACACAATGTATGCCGCCGACAAGGAGGAATACAGCAAGCTTTTATCAAATATGAACGATTTCGGCGTGCCGATAATTGATATGTTCACATTTGTTTACGACCTTAAAACAGACGGATATGTGCATTTTGACGACGAATTAAACGACGATTTGGACGATTTGCACATTCAGCTTGAAACGGCGAAAAAACAGCTTTTGGGCGATAATTACACACGTATGCTGGTATATCTTGATCTGCCCGTCGAAAGCGAAGAAACCTTTGCGTTTATCGACACGGTTCATAATATCACCGCAAAATATTACGACAAATATTACTTTGTGGGCGACTCCACAAGCTGTTACGACCTTGCGTCGTCGTTTGCTACCGATAATATCGTCGTTTCGGTGCTGTCGCTTTTGTTCGTAATAATAATACTGTTCTTCACCTTCAAAAACGCAGGACTTCCCGTGCTTTTGATTATGGTAATTCAGGGCAGTGTTTGGCTCAACTTCTCGTGGTCAACAGTTTCAAAGGCGAACATCTTCTTCTTGAGCTACCTAATTGTAAGCTCAATTCAGATGGGCGCAAATATCGACTACGCGATTGTAATTTCCAGCCGTTATATGGAGCTTCGCGGAGATATGGACATCAAAAAAGCTATGAAAAAGTCGCTCAACTTTGCTTTTCCGACAGTGCTTACCTCGGGCAGTATTCTTGCGGCGGCAGGATTTTTGATAAGTATGTTATCAAGCGAACCTGCCATAGTTTCAATCGGTCAGACGCTCTGCAGAGGAACACTTATATCAATGTTCCTTGTTATGTGCGTACTTCCCGAAATTCTTCTTCTCGGCGACACAATTCTGGAAAAATCGGGCGTTAACATTAAAAAACCCGACATTGTGCGCAAGGAAACGGGCAGATTTTTGGTTAACGGCCGTGTACGCGGTTATGTGAACGCCTTTGTTGACGCCGACATTCACGGTTTTGTCCGCGGAGATATGGAGGCTATGGTCAACATCGACAATATTGAAAAGGAGGATACGGCAGATGAAAACAATGAAAAATATGACGAAAATAATGACGATCAATAAACACATCTCGCTCGTTCTCGCTGTAATAATGCTCCTTTCTGTTTTTGCACCGCTTATGTCATCTTTTGCAGACAGCTCCGATATTGTCATCAAAAACGAAAAAGACTATCTTAACCTTGTAAAAAAATGCAAAACCGACACGTGGTCTAAAGGCAAAACCGTAACGCTTGCAAACGACATAGACCTGTCGAAAACAGACTTCTCCCCCATTCCCATCTTCGGCGGTCATTTTGACGGCAAGGGCTACACAATATCGGGAATAAAAATAAACAAAAAAGGCTCTGCAACAGGACTTTTCAGGTATATTCAATCGGGTGCAACGGTGGAAAACTTAAACGTTTCGGGAGATATCACCCCCGACGGAACGCAGAAAAACATCGGCGGTATCGTCGGAAGTTTGAGCGGTACGCTTAAAAACTGCACATTCACAGGCAGCATAAAGGCAAAAACAAACGTCGGCGGTATTGCAGGATATGTCACCGACTCGGGTGTTATTGACGGATGCACATTTTCCGGAAGTGTTATCGCAACAAGCTACACAGGCGGTATTGCCGGTCAGAATTTCGGCACAATATCAAACTGTGAAAACAAAGGAGGCATAAACACCAAAAACACCGAGGAATCGAAAACCATTCAGGACGTTGATATTGACATTACAAATCTGCGCTCCACCGAAAATTTTGAGGCGGCAACCGATACAGGCGGTATTGCCGGCTATTCAAAGGGAAAAATTTCCGACTGCACAAACCGCGGAAACGTTGGATACAAGTCTGTCGGCTACAACACGGGCGGTATCTGCGGACGTCAGGCAGGATATCTTAACAACTGCACAAACTACGGCACAATAAACGGCAGAAAAGACATCGGCGGAATTGTCGGTCAGGCTGAACCGTATATCATTCTTGAATACGCGCGCGACGTGCTCGAACAAGCCAATGACGTTTTCGGACGTATTCAGGACATTGCCGATGACAACTCGCTTTTGTCCGGCACTGCTCTCGGCGACAGCTTTGACTCTTTAAACGATACCCTTTCGCGCATAAATTCGTCTGCCGGTGTTTTGTCGGACGATATGTCAACATATGCCGACAAAATTTCAGACAGCGCAAATGAAATTTCCGACCGCTTAAACACTGCAGTTGAGGACGCAAAAGGCGCGCTGGACGATGCCGGAAAGGGCTGTGACGCTCTTTCGCTCGGTATGAAATCTATGGAGAAAAGCGCCGAACAGCTTAAAAATATTGTGGACGATTTGCGCGATGCATACCATCTTGCAAACAAGTCGGACGGTCACCTTGACGACGCGATGTATTACCTTGAACGCACGTCAATCCGCACATCTATGGCGATTGAAGATTTATCCGACGCGCTCAAAAAACTCGAACGCGGTTCAAAGAAACTGCAAACGGCGTCAAAATCGCTCCGTCTTGCATTTCAGCAGCGCGACCAGGCAATTAAAAATTTAAAGGATATGTGGGACGCAATCGGCGATATTCAAACGGGAATTTCGGAAGGCAGTGCGTCGATTACCGAAATTGCAAAAATTTTAAAAGACCTTGTTGACAAAGGATACATCAAGGCGGACACTACCGAGCTTAACAAAAATCTTCTGGCGCTCGCAAAGGCATACAAAAATATTGCAATCGCTCTCGGCGACGTCCGCGACGGTGTTTTGATGATGGCGGAGGATTTTGATATGTATACCGTTGCGTCTGCATTCAAAACATTTGCCGAGGCGTTCGACAATCTCACCGAGGCGATCCACTATTTTCGTCTTGCGCGGGACGATTTTGACGACGCGATAGACAAGCTGGACGACGTTTCGGACAGTGCAAAAATCGCGGCAGACACACTCAAAGAGGGACTTTCGCACATAGCGGACTCGACGGATTATCTTTCGTCAAGCGTTAAAAAGCTTGCCGATATAGCGGACGATTTCACAAAAAAAGGCGCGGTTAAAATGCCCGTTGCGTCCGAGATTTTCGGCAATGATTTTGACAATCTTCTGGACGAAATGAAAAATATGCAAAATGATTTTACAAATATAAAAAATGTTTTGTCGGGCAAAAAAGACATTCTTTCGGATAAAATCGACGCCTTGAACGACGAAATCCGCCAGCTCCGCAGTGTGCTTACAAAATCGTATGACGACAACATTAAGGCGGATGACGACGGATTTGTTGAAGATGTTTCCGATATTGACATTTTAAGCACAACACAGGGACGAATTGAAGGTTCGCGCAACCGAGGCGAGGTGTACGGCGATATTTCGGTAGGCGGTGTTGTCGGCTCAATGGCGGTTGAATACGACTTTGATCCCGAGGACGACGTTAAGGACAGAGGCACAAAATCGCTTAAATTCACATACAAGACCAAGTGCGTATTACGCCGATGCGTCAACGAAGGCAAGGTTAATTCGGCTAAAAACTACGCCGGCGGTATTGTAGGCAGAATGGATTTGGGCAGTGTCCTCTCCTGTGAGGGCTACGGCGCGGTTAAAGCGAACGACGGCGACTATGTCGGCGGTATCGCAGGCGCGTCCGAAACGGTTATACGAAATTCTGCGGCAAAATGCACTGTTTCGGGCAATGATTACGTCGGCGGTGTTGCCGGAAAGGCAGATACGGTTTCGCACTGCTACACTGTTGTAACCGCCGAAGAACACGGAGAATATGCAGGCGCAATCGCAGGTGATGCCGACGATAAATCAAAGATTTCGGGCAATGTTTTTGTCGGCGGAGAGCTTGGCGGTCTTGACGACATAAACTACACCGGCAAGGCACAGGAGGGCGAAATTTCCGACTATGTAAGCTTTGTTAAATCGAGCTTTAATACCGATACCGAGTTTAATTTGAAATTTACGGCAGACGGAAAGCTCATCGCAACCGTACCTTTTAAATACCGCGAAGAAATCACCGCGGATAAAATTCCGTCAGTGCCCGAGAAAAAGGGTTATTACGGCAAATGGAGCAGTTATGACTTCACCTCGCCGGAATATGAAACGGAAATCGAAGCGGAATACTATCGGGATATTGACATTGTAGAATCGTCGCTCACGCGAGACGGCAAGGCAATTATGCTTCTTTGCGGTGCGTTTGACGACTCCGCGTCGATAAGAATTGCAAAAAACAGTCAAAATCACACCAAAATGAAAAAGGTTCTTGACTCATACACGGTAAAAATCGACGGCGACTACAACGATAAGCATACTGTCCGCTACCTGCCGTCCGAAAACATCAAAAAGGTTAAGCTGTACGCCGAATATGACGGCAAAATAAAAAAACTTAAAGCGAAAAAATTCGGCAGTTACCTTGAATTTGAGATTTCATCGGGCGATTTCACAATTTACGAAACACAGAAAAACTATATTTTGGGAATTGTGTTAAAATCACTGCTTGCGGTCATTATAGCGCTCATTATAGCTTTTATAATCAAAAACCGCAGAAAATTTAAAATGATTTTCAAAAAAATCAAACTCCCGAAATTGCCGAAACTTCCGAAAGCGGATATTAAAAAACTTCTGAAAGGCTGATGTAATTTTTAGTTTATATCAGGTAATCGGACGTTAAAATTTAAAGATATAGAAGCAACCGCCGCTGTCCTCAAACGGCGGTTGTTTTTGTTTGTTAAGGCGGAAAGTTTTAGGTAAAAATTCTTGACAACAACAGTTATTGTGTGGTAAAATACAATAGTTGAGCGTTGGCGTACAAACGCCGGTACTCAAAATGTTTTTTGCGCCCGCGGCGGAATTGGCAGACGCGACAGACTTTGTTTCCGCCACCTCGGTGAATTTATTGTTGATTACGGGTTTCCCGTTTTCATATATGAGGATTAAGCTTTTCTGCTCCTCCTCGGTATACCTCTGCCGTGTAAAAATCAAGAGGTAAAATTTAATATGCGGATGTGGCGGAATTGGCAGACGCGCTAGACTTAGGATCTAGTGATTTTATCGTGGGGGTTCAAGTCCCTTCATCCGCACCAAACAGTACAAATCCGAACCTTGTACCGGTTGGTAATGGGTTCGGATTTTTGATTTATTGAGACTATCCCTGTTTATACGCATTCTGTTTTCGTTCATAATACGAAGTTCAGCATATATATCTTCCGGAATGTACGGTATTAAATATCTGCCCTCTATTACCAGCTTGGCAATCACTTTTGGATCTTTTCTGTCGTTCTTGCTCGGATGATTGTCATCAAGCTCCTTTGTGCGTTTGACATGCATGGGATTGACAAACACAAATTTGATATCGTGTTCTTTCAAGTATTCAGCAAGCGTGAACCAATAATGTCCCGTAGGCTCAGCGCCTATGATAATGTTATCCTTTTGATTGGTCTTACAAATTTCAGTCAGCCATTCTGAAAAGTTTTCAAATCCATAACTTGTACTTTCAAATTTGAATACTTTTGAAAGCTCCAAACCACGCCAATCAAATGCACGGGCATAGTGCGTTTCGCTCGAAAAATCAATTCCTATAACCAAAGTTGTATTTTTACTTGACTTATTTTCTCACTCTGTGTTATACTCATCTTAGGGTTCCTCCCGTAGTAGATTTCTTTTTATTAAGGCTTTGACCCTGTGTTACATTCTAAGGGGATGAGCTCCTTTTTGTCAAACCTCATTTTTGTTACTTAACAGGAATGCTCCTATGTGTTTTTATTATTGACTGACAGGTCAATCTTATTATAACACATAGAAGGATTTTTGTTCATCGGTTAACCTTTTTTGAACCACGCGACTATCGCGTGGTTTTCTTTATACAAAAAACCGAACCTTACAAATAAGGTTCGGTTTTTACCGCACAATGAAATCTTATGCGAAAATCATATCGGAAAATCCAAAAATTCGCCGTCCGAGAAATATTTTACACTTGTAAATCCGCAATCCTCGGCAATTTTCACCGAATCGGCAAATTTATATCCGAGCGACGATATATCATCTCCGCCGCTGCCGATTATCACACTTCCGCCGTAGTTTTTTACCGCCATAATAAGATTTTTATTCGGTGTAATTTCCCTTCGGACTTTTTCATACGCAAAATGCGGACTGATTTCAAAAATCACACCTTTTTTAATAAGCGTTTCCATTGCCTCAATGGCTGGTATAAGATACCTCGAGTCGTCCTCGTCGAAATACTTATCGCCCTCGTTATACTTTGCCGCCAAGTCAAAATTTGCAATAATATCGAAATCGCACTTGCCGCACATTTTTATAACATTCTCGTAATATGCCTTGCAGTATTTATAAAAATTACCGCCGAAATGCTCTTTGACAAAGCGTACTACCGAATACTCCTCCTCGTCGGCACAAATACGCGCGCCGTCCTTTTCAACATATCCGACCGAACCGATTATATATTCATACGGCGAAAGGTCGGTTTCCGCCGAAAAATAATCATACTCACAGCCGAGGTAAATATCCATATACCCTTTCATTTCATTTTTAAGCGACAGCACACTTTCGATATAGCTTTTCTCATCCTCGCGCGCAAGAGAATTTCCCTTGTCGAAATCAATATATAACTGTTCGGAAAATCCGAGCGAGTCAAAACCTTTCAAAAGCGCGCTTGCGGCAAGCTCGCGCACGTTGAAATTACCGCCGCAAAAATTGGTATGAGTATGAAGATTTGTTCTGTATTCCATAAATTAACGTTTCGCCTTACTTTCACAATAAATACATCTGTAAACCTTGTTTTCTCTGTCGGTAAGCTTGAAAATATGCTCAATTTCCTGCTCGGTGGTTGTTATGCACCTTGGGTTTTTGCACTTTATAACATTTTTCACCGTTTCGGGCAGTGTGAGGTGGCATTTTTTCACAAGCTTTTCGTCCTTGATGATATTAACAGTAATCCCCGGGTCGATATATCCCAAAACGTCAAGATTAACGTCAATATCGTCGTCTATTTTTATAATATCTTTCTTTCCCATAAGACGGCTGTTTACATTTTTTATAATCGCAACCGAACAGTCAAGCTCGCCGAGATTTAAAAATTTGTAAATTTCCATACTTTTGCCCGCCTTGATGTGGTCGAGCACAATGCCGTTTTTTATCGAATCAATATTCATCTATTACACCCCCAAAAGCTTTAAAATAAGCGCCATACGAATGTATTTTCCGTTGAGCGCCTGCTTAAAATAGCACGCGCGCGCATCGCTGTCAACGTCGGTTGAAATCTCGTTTACCCTCGGCAAAGGGTGAAGTATGCACAAGTCGTTTTTCGCGTTTTTAAGCTTGTCAAGATTGAGAATATAGCTGTCTTTAAGACGTATATAATCTGCCTCGTTGAAAAACCTTTCGCGCTGAACCCTCGTCATATAGAGAATGTCAAGACTCGGCATTGCGCTCTCCAAGTCGCCCGTTTCAATGTATTCAATGTTCTTTTCCGCAAGCACACCCTGTTTGATATAGTCAGGAAGTGTCAGCTCGGGCGGAGAAATTAGCACAAATTTGATGTTTTTATAACGCGACATTGCATTTATCAGCGAATGAACCGTTCTGCCGAATTTTAAGTCACCGCAGAAACCGACCGTGAGATTGTCAAGTCTGCCCTTTTCGCGCTTGATTGTGAGAAGGTCGGTAAGCGTCTGCGTCGGGTGGTTGTGTCCGCCGTCGCCTGCGTTTATAATGGGAACATCGCTTTTAAACGACGCAACCATAGGCGCGCCCTCTTTCGGGTGGCGCATTGCGATTATATCAGCATAACAGCTTACAACTTTAACAGTGTCCCCCACACTTTCGCCCTTTGACGCCGACGAAGACGACGACTCGGAAAAACCGAGAACCGAACCGCCGAGCTCCAGCATTGCCGCCTCAAAACTCAAACGCGTACGCGTTGACGGCTCGAAAAACAGAGTCGCAAGCTTTTTGCGTTTGCATTTTTCCGCGTAATTGTCGGGGTTTTTAATAATATCGTTTGCCGTGTCGATAAGAGCGTCAATTTCACTTTCGGTTAAATCCAGAATATCTATAAGATTGTTCATTTTACATTGCCCCCTTTATCGGTTTATCCAGCTTTCGTCGCTCGGATTGTTGCGAAAATCTATAATTCTTTTTATATCGCTTTCCTTGATGTATCCCTCGTCGGCGGCAACAGACGCGATTGCGTCGAGATTTGTAAGGCTG
This sequence comes from Qingrenia yutianensis, assembly GCF_014385105.1. Taxonomy (NCBI): domain Bacteria; kingdom Bacillati; phylum Bacillota; class Clostridia; order Eubacteriales; family Oscillospiraceae; genus Qingrenia; species Qingrenia yutianensis. The sequence goes on from NZ_JACRTE010000002.1 coordinate 143,764, forward strand.
ACATTTTTAACATCCGCATCGGCAAGACGTTTTATTCCCTTTTCCATACCGTATGTGAATATGCTCACAATGCCGAGAACGTCCGCGCCGGCATTTCTCAAAACGTCTACAACCTCCAAAACACTTCCGCCCGTAGAGATTAAATCTTCAATGACAACAACCTTTGCGCCCTTTTCGAGTTTTCCCTCAATCTGATTGTTTCGTCCGTGATCTTTTGCGCCCGAACGGACATATCCCATAGGAAGACCCAGAATTTCAGCGCTTATCGCGGCGTGCGCTATGCCTGCCGTGCTTGTGCCCATAAGAACCTCGCAGTCGGGATAGTTTTTCTTAACCGTTTCCGCGATTGCGTTTTCAACCGTTTTTCTCACGTCGGGATATGACAAAATAAGTCTGTTGTCGCAGTAAATCGGGCTTTTTATACCGCTCGCCCAAGTGAAAGGCTCGTCGGGACGAAAGAAAACCGCGCCGATTTTAAGCAGATTTTTTGCAATGATTTTTTCCATTGTAACTCTCCTTGTTCTTTTAAAAATTTATTCTCCCAAAAATTCTTTTTTGCATCTTCTGTAAGCTTTGACAGGGTCGTCAGCCTGTGTTACGGGACGTCCCACAACAATGAAATCCGAGCCGAGTTTTGCCGCATCGGACGGTGTGGTGACGCGCACCTGGTCGCCCTTTTCGCCGTCCGCAAAGCGCACTCCGGGTGTTACGGTGATAAAATCTTTACCGCAAGTATCCTTAACCTTTCCTGCCTCAAGGGGCGAGCACACAACGCCGTCCAGTTTTGCGTCGACGGCGCACTTTGCATAGTGCATAACAACCTTGTCAATAGGCTCGTTTATAAGAAGGTCGCTTTTCATTCGTTCCTCGCTTGTGGAGGTAAGCTGTGTTACCGCAATAAGATACGGACGTGTTCCGTCGGGGCGCGTAAGACCCTTTATTGCCGCCTCCATCATAGCAACCGTGCCGAACGCGTGAAGATTTGTCATATCGACGTCAAGATGCGACAAAACACGCATTGCCTTTTCCACAGTGTTCGGAATATCGCAAAGCTTTAAATCGAGAAAAATTTTGTGTCCGCGCTCTTTTATTTCCCTCACAATTTCGGGTCCCTCCGCATAAAAAAGCTCCATTCCCACTTTTAAATACGGTTTTTCGTCCTTGAATTTGTCCAAAAATTCAAAAAGCTCGTCTTTCGTGCCAAAATCGCACGCAATTATAACGTCTTTAGCCATTGTGTGCACCTCCGATAATATCGCTTAATTTTTCTATATTATATTTTTTCATTATTTTAGGCAAATCGTTTATAATGTCACGGCAGGCATACGGATTTACAAGGTTTGCCGCGCCGATTTGAACCGCGCTTGCGCCTGCGAGCATCATTTCGGCAACGTCTTTCGCGCTTGATATTCCGCCCATTCCGATAATCGGGATTTTCACTGTGTCAAACACCTCGTACACCATTCTCACCGCGACGGGGAAAATTGCACTTCCCGAAAATCCGCCCATTTTGTTTGCAACAACGCATTTGCGCGTTTTTACGTCAATTCTCATACCCATAAGCGTATTTATAAGGCTTATGCCGTCCGCACCTGCGTCCTCGCACGCTTTTGCGATTTTCTTTATATCGGTGACGTTGGGCGAAAGCTTCATATAAACAGGCTTGTCCGTGACGCTCTTTACCGCTTTTGTCACCTCGTACGCGCTTTTTTCGTCTGTTCCGAAGCTCATACCGCCGTTGTGAACGTTTGGACAGCTTATATTGACCTCAATTATGCCGACCTGTTTTTCGCCGTTCATGCGCTCGGCAAGATATTTGTATTCGTCGAGCGAAAAACCGCTGATGTTTGCTATGACTTTCTTTTTAAAGCACTTCTTGATTTTTGGCATTTCCTCCGAAATAACCTTGTCAATGCCGGGGTTCTGAAGTCCTACGGAGTTTATCATACCTCCCGTACATTCCGCAATGCGCGGTGTCGGATTTCCGAAACGTTCTTCGCGCGTTGTACCCTTAAACGAGAACGAACCCAAAATGTTTATATCGTAAAGATTAGCAAATTCATATCCGTAGCCGAACGTACCGCTCGCCGGTATAATCGGGTTATCGAGCGTCAAGCCCGACAGAGAAACACGTGTGTCTACCATATTATTTCCTCCTTTTCAAGCACGGGACCGTCCTTGCAAATTCGTTTTGCGCCGTATTTTGTTTTGCACGAGCACCCCATACACGCGCCGAAACCGCAGCCCATTCTTTCCTCAAAGCTCAGCTGACCGCTCGTTTTCGACTCATTGCAGACCGCCTTGAGCATAGGCTCGGGTCCGCACGCAAAAAAATAGGAATATGTTTTAATCTCTTTCAGCGCGTCGGTGACAAAGCCTTTTTTACCGAAGCTTCCGTCCGCTGTGGTGACAATTGTTTTTACACCCAGTTTTTCAAATTTATCGGCATAAAACACCTCGTCTTTTGTGTTAAATCCAAGAATTACAACGGGATTTCTGCCGATTTCCAAAAGTTTTTTGCACAGCATATACATAGGCGGAACGCCGACACCTCCGCCGATTATAACGCTGTTTTCGCCCTTTGATATATCGTAGCCGTTGCCGAGCGGAAGAAGAATATCGAGCGAATTTCCGTGCGATAATTCCGACATTTTTTCCGTTCCCTCGCCCACAACCTTGTAAACCAGCGTAAGGCTTTTTCCGTCGGTATCGCAAACCGAAATCGGACGGCGCAAATACAATCCGTCAAGCTTGATGTTTACAAACTGCCCGGGTTTTGAAATCTCCGACGCGTCGCCGAAAAGCGTCATTTCGTAGACGTTTTTTGCAATTTTTCTGTTGCTTTCAATCATAAAAATTTCGCGTTTCATTTATCTGCTCCCCTTAGTCTATCTGCTCCCTTTATCCAAGCCGTCTTTCCGTTTGCAGCGGTAAGAACGCACTCGCCGAAAACATTATCGCCGTCAAACGGCGTTGCTTTTCCTTTTGACAGGAAATTTTCCGAATTTATTTTGTATTCTTTATCAAGGTCAAACACCGTGAAACAATCGTCCGACTGCGCGATGTTAAACCTCTTTTTCGGATTTTCATACATAAGCTTTATCAAAAAATCAAGCGGAAAAATTCCCGTTTTCACAAAGTTTGTATACATAAGCGGAAAAGCGGTTTCAATGCCCGAAATTCCCATAAGCGATTTTTCAAGACCGCGGTTTTTTTCGTCAAAACCGTGCGGTGCGTGGTCGGTGGCAATCATATCTACCGTGCCGTCCAAAATCCCCTCAATAAGCGCCTCTTTGTCCGAAATATCACGGATAGGCGGATTCATTTTAAACCGTCCTTCGTCCTTTAAACACATATCGTCCAAAAGAAGATAATGCGGTGCGGTTTCGCACGACACGTCAAGCCCCTCTTTTTTCGCGTTTCGCAAAAGTTCTACGCTCTCTTTGCACGAAATATGGCAGACGTGATATTTGCACCCCGTCTTTCTCACCAGCTCCAAATCGCGCTTTATCGGCAAATATTCGCTCTCGGACGAAATGCCCCTGTGACCGTTAATTTCGGCATATTTTCCTTTATGAATATATCCGCCGTTTAAAAGCGAATTATCCTCGCAGTGCGCGGATATGATTTTTCCGCACTTTTTCGCGGTAAGCATTGCCTGCTCCATAATTTCGGCACTCTGCACGCCCTTGCCGTCGTCCGAAAAGCCGATTACATAATCTTTCATTTTTTCCATTTCGCTCAAAACTTCGCCGTTTTCGCCCATTGTCACCGCGCCGTAGGGAATGACGTTAATCACAGCGTCTTTTTTTATAATTTTGCGCTCAATGTTAAGATTTTCGAGCGTGTCGGGCACGGGATTTAGATTAGGCATAGCGCAAACCGTTGTGTATCCGCCCCTCGCCGAGGCGGAGGTACCCGTTTTTATGCTTTCTTTATAAAAAAAACCCGGTTCTCGAAGATGCACGTGAACATCAATGAAACCGGGAAAAATATATAAATTATTCATTTTTGACAAATCATTTAAAAAAACACCTATTCCGTCAAGACCGGCAACATTATCAAAAACAGAATTTCTGATTTCAAAATCACACTTTTCAAAACCGCCGTTTTTAAAGATATTTGCCCTCTTAAGTATCATAAGCTGTATAACCTCCGAAACATCGTAGTAAATATATTATACAAAATTTTTATATTTTTGTCAACAATAAACGCATAAAAAATGCTTTGAGTTTTCACCCAAAGCATTTTTTCGTTATCAGTCCATATTTTTCCTTTTAAGTTCGTTCAAAATCTGCGGATAAAGCTGGCAGGTCATACCGCCGTCAACCGTGATTTCGGTTCCCGTAACGTTTTTAGCCTCGTCACTGCCGAGATACCACGCCGCGTTTGCAATATCCTCAAAATCCGAAATATCGCCGATAGGTGTAAGCGTTCCGTCCACAATTCTCTTGTCGCCCATTCCAACCCAGCGGTCGGTTTTTATTGTGCCCGGCAAAACAACGTTGCTTCGTATGCCGTACTGACCCAAATCAACCGCAAGCGCTCTCGACATTGCATTTATACCGCCTTTCGACGTGCTGTATGCAACTCTGTTCGGTATAGCGCGGTATGCGGTGTTTGAGCTGATAAACACTATCGCGCCTTTGTGATGCTCTTTCATTCGCAAAGCCGCCTGACGGATTATCATAAAATTCCAAACCAGATTTGTTTCAAAAACGCGCTGAAATTCTTCGATAGAGCACTCAAACATCGGCATACCCTTTGCCGGGTCGTTGCCGAAACCCATATCGGCCGAGTTTAAGCAAACCGTTTCAACAAAAAGTCCGTTTTTGTCAATGTCCGAAAAAATGTCTTTAACTCTCTGTTCGTCGCGAATATCAAGCGCATAGCCGTAACCTTTAACTCCATACTTTTCGGCAACTTTTTCTGCCGCCTCACTTGCTCTCTCACCGCTTCTGCTTGTAATAACAACGTTGTAACCCTCTTTTGCAAATCTCTCCGCAATCGCAAGACCGCTTCCGACGGTTCCGCCTGTTACAAATACTGCTCTCTCCATATTTTTTCACTCCTAAAAATAAAATTCTGTTTTAGCCGGTCTGATATTTGTAAGCGCACCGGTATAATGACGAAGCGTGTGCACCTGATACGGGTGTTTTGCGCACTCTTCTTCGTTTATTTCGATGCCGAGACCCGGCTTGTCGGGAATATCAATGTAACCGTTTTCATAATGCAAATCTTCGGTTGTGACATCTTTTCTGTAATCAACATCGGAATACATAATTTCAAGTATGCAGAAGTTGGGACAGCTTGCCGCAAGCTGAAGTGTCGCCGCATTTGCAACAGGACCCGACGGATTGTGCGGTGCAAACGGAATGTATCTGCATTCTGCTTCTGCCGCGATTTTCTTAAGCTCCATAATTCCGCCCGCGTGCGAAATATCGGGCTGTATGTAATCTGCCGCCATTTTGTCGAACATAGGCTTGTAATCCCAGCGTGTGTATAATCTTTCGCCTGCCGAAATCGCAACGGGAGATTTATCTCTTACCGCCTTTAACGCGTCGAGATTGTCGGGCGGAACGGGTTCTTCAAAGAACATAGGCTTGAACTGTTCAAGCTCTTTTGCAATTTTTATACCCGTGGGAATATTAAATCTGCCGTGACCCTCGATAAGCAGGTCAACCTCGTTTCCGACAGCTTTGCGCACCTCGTCAACACACTCAAGCGCAGTGTTTAAGTCTTTGTTTGAAATATCGAGATAGCTTTTGCCGAACGGGTCCCACTTCATAGCGGTAACACCGCGCTGAACGGCAATTTTCGCTTTTTCTCCGAATTCTTTCGGTGTTTTCGCGCCTGCAAACCAGCCGTTTACATAAATGCGCACCTTGTCGTTAACCTTACCGCCCATAAGCTGATATACGGGAACGTTAAGGCTTTTGCCCAAAATATCCCACAACGCGGTTTCAACTGCCGACAAAGCGGACATAAGCACCGCGCCTCCGCGCCAGTATGCGTCGCGGTAAATTTCGTGCCAGTGTTTTTCAATATTGAGCGGATTTTTGCCCACCAAATACTCTTTGATATGCTCAACTGCCCCGATAAGCGCTTTTTCTTTGTATTCCAGCGTTGCCTCGCCCACGCCGTCTATGCCCTCGTCGGTGTAAACCTTAACAAAAACCCAGTTGGTTCTGAAACAGTCCACCGCAAAGGTTTTTACGTCGGTAACTTTCATTTTTCCGCACCCCTTATTTTTATTTTCTTTTGTTATAATAATATAATTTTCAAACCAAGTCAATGGAAAATACTATAACAAAACCGACAAATCATATAATTATCTCAACTTTTTGCAAAAATAAAAAGCGTTTGTTAAAACGCTTTGAAATTTTCATTTATATTATTTATTTTTATGCCTCTAAAACCGAAACACAAATTTTCCGCACTGTGCGCGTCGCTCGACAAAATAAACTTTCCTCCGAGACTTTCGATTTTCTCTATAAAATCGGCATTGGGATACGGTGTTTTTCGGTATCCGCGCGATATTGCGCCTGTGTTTATCTCAAACGGAACACCGTATTTCACAAGCTTTTCAATCGCATTATACGCGCATTTTTTATACCGCTTATTGTTTTCGTCAAAAAACCGTCCGCCCTCGTTAAACTTTGATATAAGGTCGAAATGCCCGATTATATCGGCGTTTGTCTTGTTTACAACGTCCGAAACAAGACGGAAATACTCCTCTGCAAACGCATAATAATCACCGCCGAACTTATCTTTTGCAAGCGACTCAAACTTTTCCGCGCTCTCGTCAACCGAAAAATATTCACCGCCGATTTTGATATAATGCACCGAACCGATTGCATAGTCACAACAATCGTCCGACGTATCGGAAAAATAGTCTTTTTCAACGCCTTTTAAAATTTCGATTTTTCCGCGGTATTTTTCGCGCAGACGGTCAATTTCGTCGGAAAAAGCTTTTTCATTGCCTTTTTTTATGCAAAATTCCTCGTCAAACGGAACATACGAATGATAGACCAAGCCGATTTTTTTCATATTGAGTTTTATCGCCGAAATCACCATTTCTTCGGGCGGATTTTTGCCGTCGCAAAATGATGTATGAACGTGAAAATCATTCATTTTGTCATTTTCTCCTGCTTAACCTTGTGGTCGATAACGTTTCGCGACGCAAGCTCGTACTGAATATCTTTAAGGCTTATTCCCGTGTGCGCCATAAGCACCAAAACGTGGTAGCAAAGGTCGGCAATTTCGTAAATCGTTTCCTTTTTGTCCTCCGCCTTAGCCGCAATTATAACTTCGGTACTTTCCTCTCCCACTTTTTTTAGGATTTTGTCAAGTCCTTTTTCAAAAAGATAAGTTGTGTACGAACCCTCTTTCATCTCTTTTTTGCGGTCGAGAAGAAGGTTCATCAGCACAGAGAGCGAAAATTCGGTCATATTCTCATCGTGGCAAACCGTGTTTGTGAAACAGCTTTCACTGCCCGTATGGCAAGCAGGACCGTCCTTTTCGACAATAACGTTTAACGCGTCGTAATCGCAGTCGGCGGTAATCGACACAACGTGCTGATAATTTCCGCTTGTTTCGCCCTTTGTCCAAAGCTCGTTTCTCGAACGGCTCCAAAAACAGGTAAGCCCCTTTTCTATCGACTTTTCAAGACTTTCTCTGTTCATATACGCAAGCGTCAGCACCTCTTTTGTAATGTTGTCGGTAACTATCGCCGGAATAAGACCTTTTTCGTCGAATTTTAATTTGTTTATGTCAAAATCACACTTCATTTTTATCGCTCCTTTAAATTCTCACCAAAATTCCGTTTTCTTTAAGCGTGCGCTTTAAATCGGGAATTTCCACCTCTTTGAAGTGGAAAATCGACGCGGCAAGGCCTGCGTCCGCTTTCGGGATTTTTGTAAAAAGTTCAACAAAATCCTCTTTTTTGCCCGCACCGCCCGACGCTATAACGGGAACATTCACCGCATTGCACACCGCGTCCAGCATTTCAAGGTCAAAACCGCCTTTCACGCCGTCGGTATCGATTGAGTTTAAAACAACCTCGCCGGCACCCATATCAACGCATTTTTTAATCCACGAAACCGCCTCAAGGTCGGTTTTCTCACGTCCGCCCTTTGCATACACGGTAAATTTTCCGTCCTCGCGCTTTACGTCCGCCGAAATGACAACGCACTGATTGCCGTATTTTTTCGCCGCCTCGTAAATTAAGTTCGGATTTTTCAGTGCGCCCGAGTTTACGCTCACCTTGTCCGCACCGCATTTTAACACCCTGTCGAAATCGTCAACGGTGTTTATTCCTCCGCCGACGGTGAGCGGAATGAAAATCGTTTCCGCAACCTTTTTTAAAATATCGGTAAAAAGCGCCCTTCCCTCAACCGACGCGGTTATGTCGTAAAAAACAAGCTCGTCCGCGCCGTTGTCGCTGTAAAATTTCGCAAGCTCAACGGGTGACGAAACGTCCGACAAACCCTCGAAATTAACGCCTTTAACCACTCTGCCGTCCCTCACGTCAAGGCACGGGATAATTCGTTTTGTAATCATTTTGCCACCTCGATTGCTTCGGCAAGCGAAATTGCCTTTGTGTAGTATGCCTTGCCGATTATCGCGCCGTAAATTTCAAGATTTTTGAGCCTTTTTATATCGTCAATACTGCTCACACCGCCCGACGCTATGATATTTATGTTGAATTTTTCCGACATTTCCTTATATAAGCCGACGTTTGTACCCTGCATTGCGCCGTCCTTTGAAACGTCGGTGCAAATTACGGTTTTAACGCCGATATTCTGCATTTTTTCACAAAATTCAAACGGTGTGAATTTGCTCAAATCCGTCCAGCCTTTTATGGCAACAAACCCGTCTTTTATATCAATTCCGACCGCGATTTTTTCGCCGTATTTTTTTACCGCGCTTATCAAAAACTTTTCATCATTCACCGCCGCCGTGCCGAGAATAACGCACTTAACACCGATATTTATGTATTTTTCCACCGTTTCAAGCGTGCGTATTCCTCCGCCAACCTCGGTGAAAAGAGAAGTGTTTTTCACAATTTTTTCTATCGTGCCGATGTTCGGCGTATTGCCCGTTTTCGCGCCCTCAAGGTCTACAATGTGCAAAAACTCCGCGCCCGAATTTTCAAAATCCTTTGCAATTTCAAGAGGGTTTTCGCTGTAAACCGTCATTTTCTGATAGTCGCCCTTTAAAAGGCGGACCGCCTTGCCGTCAAACAAATCTATTGCAGGAAAAATGTTCATCTCTTATTCCCCCTTTTCGCAAAATGCGCGCAAAATGTTAAGTCCGGTATTCCCGCTTTTTTCGGGGTGGAACTGGCACCCGTACACGTTACCGCACTGCACCGCGGCGGTGAGATTTGCGCCGTATTCCGCATTTGCAATAACGCTTTCAACACAGTTTGACGCGTAATAAGAATGAACAAAATACACAAAATCGCCGTCGTTTATATACTTGAAAATTTTGCTTTTCTTATCGGTGAATTTCAGCGAATTCCAGCCGATATGCGGAACTTTTAAGTTTTCGCCGATAACGTCGGATATTGGACGGATTTCGCCTTTTATAAGCCCCAAACCCGAATATTCGCCGTATTCAAAGCTTTTGTCGAACAAAATCTGCATACCGAGGCAAATTCCCATAATCGGCTTACCTTTTTTCGCCTCCGAAACGATAACCTCGTCAAGGCGCGCGTCTTTAAGCTTTTTCACCGCGTCGCCGAACGCACCCACACCGGGGAGAATAATTTTATCCGCGGTTTTGATTTTCTCGCTGTCGCCCGTCACGCAAGCGTCCGCGCCGACGTATGCAAGCGAGCTTTTGAGCGAAAAAAGATTTCCAACGCCGTAATCAATAATTGCAATCATCAGAGCACTCCCTTTGTTGACGGAATTTCGTCCTTAAATGCGCTGTCTATCCTGACCGCGCCCGACATTGTGCGCGCAAACGACTTGAACGCGCCCTCGATTATGTGATGCGAATTTGTTCCCGAAATCTTCCTTATGTGGAGCGTGCACTGTGCAGTGCGCACAAATGCCGTGAAAAATTCCTCGCAAAGCTCGGTGTCAAACGTTCCGACCTTTTCGGTCGGAATATCGAGCGAATACGAAAGGTGTGCCCTGCCCGACAAATCTACCGCCGTTAAAATAAGCGACTCGTCCATAGGAAGAATTGTGTCGGCATAGCGCACAATGCCTTTTTTGTCGCCGAGCGCATTATAAAAAGCCTCGCCGAGTGCAATTCCTATATCCTCAACAGTGTGGTGGTCGTCAACGTAGGTATCACCTGTGCAGGTCAGCGTCAAATCAAAATGCGCGTGCTTTGCAAAAAGCGTTAACATATGCTCCAAAAATCCGCAGCCGCACTCTATTTCCGACTTTCCGCTCCCGTCAAGATTAAGCGAAAGTTTTATGTCCGTTTCGTTTGTTTTGCGCTTAATTTCCGCTGTTCTCACTTAAATTCCTCCTTTATTATTTCCTTTAATTTTCCAATAAGCACCGTCATTTCGTCCTTTGTGCCGACGGTAATTCGGTTAAAATCTTTTATCCTTTCGCCGTTAAAATGGCGCACCAAAATTCCTTTTTCTTTAAGTTTTTTATAAATTTTTTCACCGCTTATGTTTTTGTGCCTTGCAAATATAAAATTCGCCGAAGAATTTGTCATTTCAAAGCCGAGTTTTTTAAGCTCGTTTTCGGCAAACAAACGCGCCTCGATTATTTTTTTGCAGTTTTTCCGCGTGTAATCCTCGTCGTCCAAAATCCCCTCGCCGAGCGCCATTGTCATAGCGTTTATGTTATACGGATTTGTGGAAAATCTCACCGTGTTAAGGTCGGCGATAAGGCTTTTGCAGGCGATGCCGAACCCGAGCCGTGCGCCTGCCGCCGAGCGCGATTTTGAAAAGGTTTGCGTAACCAAAAGATTGTCGTATTTGTGTATAAGCGGAACCGCGCTTTCACCGCCGAAATCAACATATGCCTCGTCGATGACAACGACGTTATCGGGATTGTTTTTCACAATTTCTTCAACCTCGTCAAGCGTCAGCGCAATGCCCGTCGGCGCGTTGGGATTTGCAATAAACACCGTTGCGTTTGCGTTAAAATAGTCCGAAATATTTATTTTAAAATCGTCGCCGAGCGGAATTTTTTTGTACGGAACGCCGTTATAATCGGCGAAAACCTCATAAAAACCGTATGTTATATCGGGAAAAACCGCCGTTTTTTCCTTGTCGCAAAACGCGGAAAAGGCGAAGTTCAAAATTTCGTCCGAGCCGTTGACCGCCATAACCTCGTCTTTTTCAACGCCGATAAGTTTTGCGAATTTTTCGTTTAAACCCGTACATTCGGGGTCGGGATAAAGCATAAGACGTTTAAAAATGTCACTTACTCCTGACACCGCTTTGTCCGACGGCGGAAAAGGCGACTCGTTTGTGTTTAACTTTATATATTTTTTGTCTTGAGGCTGTTCGCCGGGTGTATACGGAACAAGTTTTTCAAATTTCTGCGAGATAAATCTGCTCATTTTTATTCCTCCAGCCTTATAACCGCGCTTTTCGCGTGCGCCGTAAGTCCCTCTTGCTCGGCAAAATACGCAACGTCGTACGCAACTTTTTTGAGTGCGTCCGCGGTGTAATATGTATACTGCGTCTTTTTGACGAAATCGTCCACCGAAAGCGGACTCGAAAACTTCGCCGTACCGCTCGTGGGAAGTGTGTGATTTGCGCCTGCAAGATAGTCACCAAGCGCCTCGGGGCAGTTTTTGCCCATAAATACCGAGCCTGCGTGACGTATTTCGTCAAGATAATCGAACGGGTTGTCCACGCAAAGTTCCAAATGCTCGGGCGCGATTTCATTTGCAATGTCAATCGCGGTTTTTATATCGTCCGCAACAATAATTTTGCCGTTATTGTCAACAGACGCGCGCGCGATTTCCGCCCGTTTAAGCATAGGAATTTGAAGTTCAATTTCCTTTTGAACCGCCTCGGCAACCTTTTTTGATGTTGTAACCAAAACCGCGCTCGCCATTTTGTCGTGCTCGGCTTGCGAGAGAAGGTCCGCCGCCGCGTATTTCGGATTTACCGTTTCGTCGGCAACAATTAAAATTTCGCTCGGGCCTGCCACCATATCAATGGAAACCAAGCCGAAAACCTGTTTTTTCGCCTCGGCTACAAACGCGTTTCCGGGGCCGACGATTTTGTCCGCTTTTGGTATGCTCTCGGTGCCGTATGCAAGCGCTGCAATCGCCTGTGCACCGCCGACTTTGAATATTTTGTCAATGCCGGCAATGTGCGCCGCCGCAAGAATTACGGGATTTACACTGCCGTCGGGGCGCGGAGGTGTGACCATAACAAGGTTTTTCACGCCCGCGATTTTTGCGGGAATTGCGTCCATCAAAACTGTTGACGGATATGCCGCCGTACCGCCCGGAACATAAAGACCGGCGCAGTCTACGGGAATGATTTTCTGACCTGTCACAATGCCGTTTTCGTCGTTTATGATAAAACTTGTGCGGACTTGCTTTTCGTGAAATTTTCTTATGTTCGCCGCCGCTTTTTTAAGTATGTTTATAAATTTTTCGTCCGCCGATTTTACCGCGTTTTCAATTTCATCGGCGCTCACGGCAAACGACGAAAGCTTTGCCTTGTCAAACTTTTCGCAGTATTCAAAAAGCGCCTTGTCGCCGTTTGTTTTAACATTTTCTATAATTTCGGAAACAATGCCCTCAACGTTTGTTTTAACACTTCCGCGCGCGAAAATATCTTTGTTTTCAACCTCGCCGTATTTTAAAATTTTAATCATTTTTAACCTCCAGATGACCTGCGATATTTTCAATCATATCGGTTTTGAATTTAAAGCTCGACTTGTTTGCGATAAGCCGTGCGCTGACGGGGAAAATCTTTTCTATAACCTCAAGATTGTTTTCCTTTAAGGTCGTGCCCGTTTCCACAATGTCCACAATAACGTCCGAAAGCCCCAAAATCGGTGCAATCTCGATAGAGCCGTTGAGATGAATTATGTCAATATCCCTGCCCTTTGCGCTGTAATAACGCTTTGCACAGTTTGAAAATTTCGTTGCGACGCGGAGCGTTTTTCGGTTTTCGTCAAAAAAGCCTTTTTTCGCCGCGACGCACATATCGCATTTGCCGATATTAAGGTCTAAAAGCTCGTAAACATCAGGCTCGTATTCAAGCAAAATATCCTTCCCGGCAATGCCTATTGCCGCCGCACCGCGCTCAACGTAAATCGAAACGTCCGACGGCTTAACCCAAAAATAGCGGAGCTTTTTTTCGGGATTTTCAAAAATGAGTTTTCTTGTATCATCCAAAACCGACGGACACTCAAATCCTGCTTTTTCAAACATTTTGTAAACCTTTTCGCCGAGTCTTCCTTTGGGAAGTGCAATATTTAAAAAATCACTCAATTTTTTCCAATCCTCCTTTTCCGAGCTTGTAAAGCGACACATAGCGCAGATTTTCGGGCATTTTCTTTTGCGCCGAAACAGTTATGTTTTTTGCGGTCAATGTGTCTACGGCATTTTTTACCGTTTTTGCGTCTGCCGTTTCGTCATACAAAACAAGCGCGCCGACGTCGAATTTTTCCTCGTCACCCGGCAGACGTTCAAGCAAATCGAGATACACCGCAAAGCCAACCGCACTTGAATTTTTCTTCATTTTGCGCATAAGTCCGTCATACTGACCGCCCGACAAAATGCCCGTGGGAATGGTGTTTATAAAGCCTTTGAACACAACTGCGCTGTAATAGTTTATATCGTGAATAACCGAAAAATCGAAATGTATCCGTTCTTCAAGTCCGCTTCCGTCAAAATAATCGGCGATTTTTTCAAGTTCGGAAACATACGGCGAAATTTTGTCAAAATCAATTTCTTTAAGACCGCGAACCACCTTTTTCATACCGCCGTAGAGCGACGCCGTTTTAACGAGAATTTCCGTCGCTTTTGCGTCCGCATTTTCCGACGCGCAAACTCTTTTTATGCCCTGGATATTTTTTTCGCCGAGGCATTTTAAAATTTCTTTTTCACCGTCAGCCGAAATCGAAAGCGCCTTTATTTCCTCCGAAATAATCTCCATATGCGAAATATCGAGAATAAAATCCTCCGAAATGCTTTCAAGACTTTTTGCCGCAAGATAGAGCGTTTCGCAGATGATATACCCGTCAACGTCGCCGATACACTCAAGACCTGCCTGCATAATTTCTTTGAACGACTGTGTGCCTTTTGAAACACGGTAAACGTTTTCGTTATAGTAAACCTTTTTAACCGAGCCGTCAATGTCGGCGCTGTCCTTTATTATAGAAAGCGTAACGTCGGGTTTTAACGCCATAAGCGCACCGTTTGTGTCTGTAAAAGTAATGATACTGTCCGACACGAGAAAATCTTTGTTGCGCGTGTATAAATCGTATTCTTCAAATTTGCTCATTTTAAACTGGCGGTAGCCGTAGCTTTCGTATAAACTGCGCAGTTTAAAAATTGCCTTTTCTTCGTTCCGTAAGATGTACTCCATTTTATTTTTCTCCCTTTTCAAGCCTTTCGAGCGCCGCTTTATATCCGCCTGTGCCGTATGTGAAGCATTTGTTTACACGGCTTATTGTAGCGGTGCTTGCACCTGTTTCCTTTGAAATTTCAATATAGCTTTTGTTCTGCTGTAAAAGCTGTGCAACTTCAAGACGCTGTGAAAGCGACTGAATTTCTTTTATTGTGCATATATCTTCAAAAAACTTGTAACATTCCTCCACGTTTTTCAAGGTCAAAATCGCCTCAAAAAGCTTGTCTGTAAACTCCGAATATTTTTTTTCCATTTATTTCACGTTCCTTTTTAAGAAAGTATATCTTATACTTTAGCATTTTACCACACTAAATTGCTAAAGTCAAGTGATATAACAAAAATTTTACAAAAATATATCGTACATTAAAAAAACAAGGCTCAAAAACCTATGTTTTCAAACCTTGTTTTCAAATTATTGCAGCTTATTTCACTTTTGTGATAACTACTTTCTGTTCTTTTTCAATCCATTCAACGCTTGCGCCGAGTTTTTCCGAAATAAATCTTATAGGCGTATATGTGCGGTCGTTCTCGATAAACGCAGGACTGTCGAGTTTAACGCTCTCGCTGACATTCTCTCTGTTTACCTGTGCAAGTTCCGCACCGATTGTGATGAGGATAACAACATCCTCACCCTTTTCATTTTTGCCCGTAATTGTCACAAGCTGATTTTCGCCGTCCCATTCAACCTTTGCGCCCAAGTTCTCGGCAACAAATCTTGCAGGAAGCATTGTTCTGCCGTTAACAATTTTGGGAGCTACGTCGTTTGTTTTTTCCGCTCCGAATACCGTAGCGGATTTATCATCTATTGTGAGAATAATCTCGTTTGACGAAACCGACGGTTTATCCGTTCCGATTTCCGTCCAGCCGGCATAAAGAGTGATACTTGTTATAACATTTTTGGAAAAATCGTATTTTGTTGTAAGGTCTTTGTCGGAATACCAGCCTGTAAATTCAAAACCGTCTTTTGTCGGGTCGCTCGGCTCTTTTGCCGTGGAATTTCTCGTAACGGTCTGTGTTGCAACTTTGCTTCCGCCGTTTGTATCAAAGTTTACGGTGTAACGGCTTACGCTGTCACCGCCTCTGTTTGTGCTCTCCTTACTTCCCGTTGCGGGATATTCAGCCTTCGCAATGCCTGAATTTTCCGCATTTTCAACCTTTTCCGCACCGCTTAATTCATAGCTGTTTTCCGCAATGCCGTCAAGAGTATAATTCTTTTTCGGTGTAATTGTTATTTCTGCACTGTAAACGGTGTCGTATTCAAATTTTCCGACAATTTCGGGCGTCCATACAACCGTTGCGGTGTATTCTTCTGTTTCAATATCCTTCTGCGGTACGGCATTTTTAACCGGCGCGTCAAGCGGAATTGATTTGCTTATTGTCTTGGGAAAAATTTTAAATTCAACAGGGTCACTCACAAGTTTGTTATATTCCGCAGACTGTGCAACTGTCGCTTTAACATAATATGTGCCTGCGTCTGTCGGTACATCGTCGGTGTATGTGCCGTTTTCTGCATTTGAATATGTAAATTCAACCTTGCCGTATTCCGCCTCCGCGGTCGGAGCTTTGGCATCTCCGCCGTATGTCCGGTTTTCTATCGCAAGCGCTTTTGTAAACTTATTATCCTTGCGCGGTACCGTATTTTCTTCCCAAACCGCATAAAGAACAGCACTGTCGGAAAGTTCTATTTCATCATTTGGCTGATACTGTGCCTCGGTTGCGTCTTTTGCGGCTGCCCAGCCTAAAAAGTTGTAATTATCGCGCGTGGGTACAACACTGCTGATTGTAAACGTCGCTTTTTCGCCTACAATAACATCTTTGCTGTCGCCTGCAAGTGCACTGTTTTCATCTCCGCCGTTAACGTCGTAGCCGAAATAAACGGTTTTTGTTTCGTCCTCTTCGCCTTTTATTTTCGTAAGTTTTATCTTATTATCTTCAAGTTTAAGATAAAATCCCTCGTTGCTTAATTTAATTTTTGCCATATCGTTTTTGGTGAGAACAACACCGTCCGACGCGGTTGCAATAACTCTGTCCTCCGATGTATTTTCTACGGTGAGCAGGATTTCGTTTTTAACATCTGAAGTAAGTTCTATAAATTTGTCAACAGCAGTGTCACTCATCATATGAATATCATTGTTGGTATCTATATTTGCTGACCCGCCGATTTTCAAAACTGCATTTTTTCCGTATTCACAGCTGTGAAAAATTGCCTTGCCCCTTTGCTCATCGCCGGCTGTTGTGTTGTTTGTTATTTTTCCGCCTGTTATTATGGTTTTGCCGTACGACGAATTGTAAATCGCACCGCCTTTTGTTGACGAATTATTTCGGATTGTTCCGTAGTTTATTTTAAGCGTTCCCTCTCTTACATAAAAAGCACCGCCCCCGAAACTCGCCGTTTGGTCCAAAGTTTTGTTGCTCTCAACCGTTCCGCCGTTCATAATAAACTCGGCATATTCGTCAAGAAATACCGCTCCGCCGTAACTTCTTGCCTCACAGTCTGCGATAGTTCCGCCGTTCATTGTGAATTTTCCGCCTGCCATATATACGGCGGCGCCCCGAACTCCGCCTCGGTATATTTCACCTGTTTTCTTATGTTTTACAAGCGATGCGGCATTCGATTCCACTTCTCCGCCTTTAACATATATAGCAGAACACTTGCGTTCTTCTCCATCGCGGTCCGAAACAACAATATTATCACCGTCGATTACAACACTGTTAAGCGTAAGCTTTGCACCGTTTTCAACTATTAAAATATTTCCTGTATTGCTTGTTCTTTTAAGTGTGCCTGCGCCGTTTGTCCCGTTATTTATTGTAACAGTGCCGTTAATTGTTATCGGGCCGTCTATGTTTACAACGCCGTTAACGGTAATTGTCACGTTTCCCGAAATTGTAACGTTTCCTTTTGTTTCGCCGTCATTCCAATCTTCGTTTGACGTGATGTCCGCAGTTTCAACGTCTGCATACACCGAAAAACCGCTCGGCAGCAACGTAAACATCATTGCAAGCGTCAAAAGAATTGTTAACACTCTGTTAATTTTCATTTGCGTTTCCTCCCAAAAATGTAATTTAAAATTTTAAAACTTCCCTTGTATTTACATACAATTTGTAGTATCATAGATATTATACACCGTACATCAATGTACGATGCAAGTGTTTTACGGAGAAAATTTTATGAATAACGAAAAAAATTTATTTTCAATAGGTGAAATTGCAAAAACAATAGGAATTACCCGAAGAATTGTATTAAATTACGAGGAAAAAGGGCTGATAACCTACGACGTTAAAAACGGCGAAAACGGCAATCGATATTATACAATGGATACGTTTGCAAAAATCCATACAGTCCGAAATTTGCAAAAGCTCGGTCTGTCGCTTGACGAAATACACGGCTATCTCGACGGCACGGCGGATTTAATGATGATGATTCACCGTCTGGAGGCTATACGCGACACGCTTAATCTCAATATTGAAAAACTTTATGAGCGCGCAGGCGGTCCGACAGATGATGTGAAAAAAGTTTCAATTTATAAACAAAAGGTGTATTGCCGTACGTATACCGCAGAAACCGTCGCCGAAAAAACCGACCTTTTACGCAAAACAGCGCTTGAGGCGACGCGTATTTACGGTGCGGACACAACAAGGCGAATGTATTTTATAGAGCATACGTTTTCACAGTCCGGCACGCTCGCGTTCTGTGCCTCTGTGCCGTATCGGAGCGAGGGTGAAAATATCGTTGAAATACCGACGTTTTCCGCAATATGTATGTATCATCACGGTGCGTACGAAAAACTTCCCGAGGCAGTTGAAAAACTTGTTAAATATGCCGAAAAAAACAGAATACAAATTTTGGACAAATGCCGTTTTGCCTTTCTCGAAGGCCCTCCCCAGCATAGGAAAAAAGATAAATTTATAACACAGGTTATTATCCCGATTAAGGAAATTTGACAAAAACAGTAAAAATTTTTTCGGAGAAGAAAATGGTGTAAATAACGCAACCGCGCCGTCAGGCGCATACCGCAAAAGGTTGGTAGTGAACCAAAGGAGTTATAAGCGCGCTTGCAAGCGAATAGCCGACGTGAACGTGACCTTTTGCGGAAAAGGAGGAGCAGAAAAAAGCCAACGCCGTCAGGCGCACAGTCGCAAAAGGTTGGTAGTGAGCCAAAGGCGTTATGAGCGCGCTTGCAAGCGAATAGCCGACGTGAACGTGACCTTTTGCGGAAGAGGAGGAGCAGAAAAAAGCCAACGCCGTCAGATGCACAGCCGCAAAAGGTTGGTAGTGAGCCAAAGGCGTTATGAGCGCGCTTGCAAGCGAATAGCCGACGTGAACGTGACCTTTTGCGGAAGAGGAGGAGCAGCGGCGCGGGTGACTGATTTTTTTATGAAATAAAAAAATCGGAACAAGCAAAGCTTGCTCCGACGTGGTGACCCGTAGGGGAATCGAACCCCTGTTATCGCCGTGAAAGGGCGGTGTCTTAACCGCTTGACCAACGGGCCGAAATTTAAAACGCTCGGTTATTATAGCATATAAAACCTTGCTTGTCAATAGTTTTTAGCGTTAAATTTCGTCAAAATAAACTTTTATATAAAAAAGTATTGACAAACAAACCAAAATAGTGTAAAATAATTGAGTTAATGTCGAATTTGACATATCCTTGCTCTCAATTTTTTTGAGGGCCAAAGACCAAAGGGAGGTGACTTTTAGATGGAAAAAATCGTAAACAAGTACGAAACTATCTTTGTTGTTGACACAAGCATCGGCGAAGAGAACGTTACAGCAGTAGTTGAAAAGTTCAAAGCTATGATTGAAAAGGCAGGCAGCGAAATCACTGTTGAGGACTGGGGCAAGAGAAGACTTGCATATCCCATCGAGGACAGAACAGAGGGTTATTACACTCTTATCAATTTCACAGCCGAACCCGAGTTCATTAAAGAGTTGGATAGAATTTACAACATCACTGACGGTATTTTGAGAACCATTACCATTAAAAAATAAGTAAAGTTGGTGACAGAAAATGAACAAAGTAATTTTGCTCGGCAGACTTACAAGAGATCCGGAGCTTCGAACGACGCCGTCGGGTGTGAGTGTATGCTCGTTTTCCGTGGCGGTCAACAGACGCTTTGCCAGAGAGGGTCAGCAAACGGCAGATTTCATTAACTGCGTTGCCTGGCGTCAAACGGCAGAATTTATTTCAAAATATTTTACAAAAGGCAGAATGATTGGCGTTGTAGGTTCGCTTACAACAGGCAGATACGAAAAAGACGGTCAGACGCATTATACCACTGATGTCACCGTTGACGAGGCTTATTTTGCAGACAGCAAAAATTCGGCTTCGGGCTCAAATGAAAACGTATCGGGAAATGCCGTAAATTCGGGCAATAATACCGCATCGTTCGGTATTAACGACGATTTTATGCCCACTCCTGCCGACGACGATTTGCCGTTTTAAAAAATGTGTTAACTAATAAAGGAGGTTTAAAAAATGGCTGAAGAAAGAGCTTACCGCAAAAAACCCAAAAAGAAAGTTTGTGCTTTCTGTGCAGATAAAGTGGAAGAAATCGATTACAAAGATGTTGCTAAACTCCGAAAATATATTTCCGAGAGAGCTAAAATTCTTCCCAGAAGAATAAACGGAAACTGTGCAAAACATCAGAGACAGCTTACACAGGCTATCAAAAGAGCAAGGCATATTGCACTTCTTCCCTACACATCTGAATAAGAAATTTAAAACTGCTCGTCATAAGACAAGCAGTTTTTTTGTTATTTATAAAATCTTTTCCATTCCTATTTTCTGAACCTTAAGACCTATATGCTCGTAAAATTTCAGCGCCGAGTCGTTTCCTGCCCAAACGTTTAGCGTAACGTTGTAAAAGCCGTTCTTTTTTGCAAAGTCAAGCACATATTCGTAAAGACGCGTGCCGATATGACCGCCTCGAACGTTTTCATCAACGCACAAATCGTCAATGTAAAGCGTTTTTATGTCGCAGAGCGAATTATCGTTCTTAACCTTGATATAAACGCAAAAGGCATATCCGGCAACCGCGCCGTCCTTTTCAGCAACGAAAATCGGGCGTTTGTCGTCGGCGATAATTTCTTTAAGTTCATCGGTCGTGTACTTTTTTGAACCGCGCTTAAACAAATCGGGGCGCGCGTCGCTGTGCACCTTATGCACCTGATACAAAAGCTTTTCGATTGTGTCAACATCGCGCATTTCTGCTCGTCTTATTTTTACCTCGCTTATTTTTATCAACCCTTTCAAGATGTAATTTTATAAACATTTTTTCATATGTTCATACAAACGGTTGCAGATTTTTTCAACTCCGTAAATGCTCGGGTGCACAAAATCCGCGCTGATAAGGGACATATTGTCAATAAGCTCCGCTCCGCTTATGTATTTAACATTTTTATAATTTCGCTTTTTCACAACATCGCTTATTATATCGCGCCAGTTCTGCGCGGTTGTCTTGCCCTCAAAATCCTCGCGCGTATAAAACGGCGAAATAACAAAAATCGGCTTATCAGGGTTCTTTTCGGCAACCGCTGAAACGGTATAATCCACCCTGCTCCTGATTTTTTCGTTGTCGTCCCAGTCCAGCGCGTTTATGCCAAGTTCCAGCACTGCAATATCCCATTTTTCATTTGCGATATAGTTAACCATTTCCTTTTCCATAAGACAGGAGCCCGAATGTCCAAGGTTTCGGCAGTCAACTCCGAGTTTTTTTGCAAGATATGACACCCACGAATTTGAATAGCAAATTGCATTTGAGCCATGTGTGATGGACGAGCCATAGCAAAGAAGCGTCTTTTTCGGAAGCATTTCAACCGTCGGCGGTTCAACGTCGCCTATAATATCGCCAAGCTCTATGTACCCTCTGTCAAACACAATGCGCACAACCGACGGAGAAAAAGGAAAATTTCCCTCTTTGGTCATATCCTCCAAAAGCTTTTGCTCACTGTTTTTTTCTATAATAAATTCACACATTTCGGTGCCCAAAACCCTGTTTACCTCGTGGTCGCTCCAACCGCCCTGAATACCGCCGTAAAAAACGTGAAAAGTGCTTGTTATGCCTTCTTTGTACGAACGCATTTTTAAGGTGACCTTGTCGCTTTTCATAACAAATCTCAATTCCACACCGGTGCAGTCTTCGTCTGCATTCTGACCGCGTTCAAGCTTATCGTAAACGTTTTTCGGCGCACGGAGCATTCTTATGCCCTCGGTGCCGTCGTATATATGCGCAGCATTGTGAATTTCTGTATTTTTATAAATCACTTAAAAAATCTCTCCTTTTAATATATACATATACTATACCACCGCACCGCCGATTTTGTCAACAAAAAGGCATAAAAAAGGGACGGAAAATCCGCCCCCGTAAACACTTTTTAAATTTAAAAAGCACTATTCAAGTTCAATCAAACCGTAGTTGCCGTCGTTTCGTTTGTAAACCACTGCAACTGCGCCCTCCTCGGAATTATCAAAAATGTAAAAATTATGTCCGAGCATATTCATCTGCAAAATAGCTTCTTCGGCGCTCATAGGCTTTTTGGAATATTTTTTTGTTTTAACAATCTTAAATTCTTTTTCCTCATCGGCACCCTTCGCGTCCTCAGGCACAACAACCGCCTTTTTGAGCCTCTTTTCGAGTTTCGTTTTGTGCTTTCTTATCTGGCGCTCCATCAAATCTTCGATAATATCAATCGAGCGGTACAAATCGTCACAGCGTTCCTCGCATCGGAAAACCATTCCGCCGTAATATATGGTAAGCTCGGCAATGTGGTTGCCTTTCTGCGCCGACAAAGTAACCGTTGCGTCAACGTCCTCGGCAAAAAACTTTCCGAGCTTGCTTATTTTTTTCTCAACATAGCTTTCAATAGCCGGTGTGAGTTCCATTTTTCTTGCAACAATTTTAATTTTCATAAAAACATCTCCTTTGTGTGTAAAACTTTCGGTGCAAAAACCGTTTTCACAAAAATTTCTCACGCGGAAAACCCGTTTAGGTTTGACGGATTGCACCAAATGTGCTCGGTTTTCATAAAAACCTTTTCTTGATTTAATGATACAACTTTTCCGTCAAATTGTCAAGAATAAACATAAATTTTCACACAATTTTTAGTTAAAATAGCTAACACTCATCACTTCAAGCACTTTTATCGTGCTTTTCAGCTTGTGAACCGTGTCGGCATCAAGGCACGAAATCTCGGAAAGCGCCTTTTTCATATTCACATTAAACACTTCGCTCCTTGTTCCGCTCACAAGCGCTTTGTATGCCGATTCCGCGGCAAAATCCTTAACCCAGCCGTCGCCCGTGTTCACCTTTTGCGATACATCGCACGCAATAGAACAAAGCATACCGACAAAATCGGAGGTAAGCGCCGCCGCGAGAGCACAGCCGTATTTTTGCGTTTTGTCGATAAATTTAGCATTGACTCCGCGCATATAAAGCTCGTCGTAAAAATCGTGATACAGCTCGCCGAAGCCCTCAAAGAATAAAGGCGCCTCGGAAATGTCGGAATAATCGCCGTTATCATCGGCATATTTCGGAATAAATGCGGTAAAATACGTGTTATTTCCGCCGATGCTCACGGTGTCGGACGTTTCCGCAGCGGTGAGCGCGCAGAAAATTTTGCCCGACGGCTTGTATGCCGCGATTTTACGCATAGTCCGTTTGAGCACACGGTCGTTTACCGCGAGGATAATAAGCTCGCTTTCGGACACAGCGCGTTCCAAATCAAGATATGCCTTGCATGAAACCGCAACGGCGTATTTTACGCTTGTTTCGATACTGTCACTGTAAAATGCAACAACGTCGAAACCTTTCCTTTTCAAAAGACGCGCAAAGCACACGCCCATTTTTATATCTCCGACAACCGATACTTTCAACGTTAAAAAATCTCCTTTACGAAAACGAAATACTTTTAATTCTTTCCATTGCTGTTTTGGTGTTTTCCTTATCGCCGAAAGCGGTAAGACGGAAGAAACCCTCGCCGTTTTTGCCGAATCCCGCACCGGGAGTGCCGACAACGTTCGCCTTTTCCAAAAGCAGGTCAAAGAAATCCCACGACTTCATATTGTTGGGGCATTTAAGCCAGATATACGGTGAGTTTTTACCGCCGGTAAACCAAATTCCCATATCTTCAAGCGTTTTTGCCATAACGCGCGCGTTTTCTTTGTAATACGAAAGCGCCTCTTTAATCTGCGCCTGACCTTCTTTGGTAAACACCGCACTTGCACCTGCCTGAACGATATACGGCACGCCGTTGAATTTGGTCGTCTGACGGCGGAGCCACATTTTGTTGAGGTTCATTCCGTCAAATTCAAGCGTTTTCGGAACGACGGTATATCCGCATCTTGTGCCGGTAAATCCCGCAGTTTTCGAGAACGAACAAAATTCAACCGCGCATTTTTTGGCACCGTCTATCTCGAAAATACTTCTCGGCAAATCGTCCTCCACAAATGCCTCATAAGCGCTGTCAAACAGGATAACCGCGCCGACTTCGAGCGCATAGTCAACCCACATTTTGAGCTGTTCATAGTTGTAAACCGCGCCGGTGGGATTGTTCGGCGAACAGATATAAATAATATCGCATTTCACGTTTTTGTCGGGCAAAGGCAAAAATCCGTTGTCCTCGTTCGCGTTCATAAACACGATTTTTCTCCCTGTCATAACGTTTGTGTCAACATAAACGGGATAAACCGGGTCGGGCACAAGGCAAACATTGTCCTTGTCAAACAAATCGAGAATGTTTCCGAGGTCACTTTTTGCGCCGTCGCTTACGAAAATTTCGTTTTCATCCAGTTCAACATTGTGCGATTTGTAATAGTCCTTTATGGAATTGCGCAAAAAGGCATAGCCCTGTTCGGGGCCGTAGCCTTTGAACGTTTCCTTTTTGCTCATTTCGTCAACCGCCGAGTGCATTTTTTTGATAACAGCATCGCAAAGCGGAAGCGTAACGTCGCCGATACCCATTTTTATAACCTTTTTATCGGGATTGTTTTTTGTAAAATTTTCAACTCTTTTTGCAATGTCGGAAAAAAGGTAGCTTTCCGCAACGTTTGCATAATTTTTGTTGATTTTCATATATATGCGCGCTCCTTATATCTCAATTTCTCCGTCAAACACCTTGCTTGCACCGCCCGTCATAAAAACGCCGCCGTCGGTATATTTTATCACGAGGTCGCCGCCGATAAGCTTTATTGTGATGTCGTCGCCCTTTTTGCAGTATCCGTTTTCAACTGCCGCAACCGCCGCTGCGCAGGCGCCCGTTCCGCACGCCCACGTTTCGCCGCTTCCGCGCTCCCAAACGCGCATTTTAAGCGTGTGACTGTCGATAACCTTTATAAATTCGGTGTTAACCCTGTCGGGGAAAATTTTGTTATTTTCAAATTTCGGACCGATTTCTTCAAGGTTTAACGTGTCGATGTTTTCGTAAAACACCACGCAGTGCGGATTTCCCATAGACACACAGGTGATGTTTTCTTTTCGTCCGCCGATTTCGACTTTTACGTCCACAACCTTATCGCCGTCAAGACTTACGGGGATTTTTTTCGGGTCAAGCTCTGCTTTTCCCATATCAACAGTAACAAACTGCACTTCGCCGTTTTGTTTTTTAAGCTCCAGCTTTTTAATTCCGCTCAGCGTTTCTATTGTAAGATGATTTTTTTCAACGATTTTGTTGTCGTAGAGATACTTTCCGACGCATCTTATCGCGTTTCCGCACATTTTGCCCTCACTGCCGTCAAGGTTGAACATACGCATTTTTGCGTCCGCAACGTCCGACGGGCAGATGAGCACAACGCCGTCACCGCCAATGCCGAAGTGTCTGTCCGAAAGGCTGACGCTCAAGCCCTCGGGATTTGTGATTGTCTGATTAAAGCAGTTGAAATAAATATAATCATTTCCGCAGCCGTGCATTTTTGTAAATTTGAGTTTCATTCTCTCACTCCTCATATTGTTGATGTCAACAAGTTCGGTAGAACCTTGCGAAAAACGGCTTTTTATACTGTTTAAAAATGCCGTTGCCGTGTCGATTGAGGTGAGGCACGGAACGCTTCTTTCCACCGCCTTGCGCCTTATTTTAACACTGTCGCGCGAGGGTATTCTGCCCTTTGACGACGTGGAAATTACATATGCCGCTTTTCCGCTTTCAATAAGGCTTATCGCGTTGTTTTCCGACTCGTGGATTTTGTCCACAACTTTAACGTCTATGCCGATATTTTCGATAATCTTCGCAGTTCCTTTTGTTGCGTAAATTTCATATCCGAGGTCGTTAAAACCTTTTGAAATGTCGATAAGCTCGCCCTTGTCGGAGTCGCGCACGGTGATAAACACACCGCCTTTTTTGTTGAGGTTATACCCTGCCGCGACAAGTCCTTTGTAAAGCGCCTCTTCAAGCGTGCTTGCAATACCGAGAACCTCGCCCGTCGATTTCATTTCGGGTCCGAGGTGGGTGTCAACGTCTATAAGCTTTTCAAACGAGAACACCGGCACTTTAACCGCAAAATATGCCGATTCTTTGTATAATCCCGTGCCGTAACCGAGGTCTTTGAGCTTTTCGCCGAGCATTGTTTTCACTGCCAAATCAACCATAGGAACGCCCGTAACTTTTGTGATATACGGTATTGTTCGCGACGAACGCGGATTTACTTCAATAACATAAAGCTCCTCGTCGTACACAAGATACTGAATATTTACAAGACCTTTCGTTTTAAGTCCCACAGCCAAAGCGCGCGAGCAGTCCACAATTTTTTTTGTGATTTCGTCGCTCAAACTCCACGCGGGATAAACCGCGATAGAGTCGCCCGAGTGGATACCTGCCCTTTCGATATGCTCCATAATTCCGGGAATTAAAATTTCTTCGCCGTCGCATATCGCGTCGATTTCAACCTCCGTGCCCATAAGGTATTTATCTATAAGCACGGGGTTTTCGATGTTCTGGCTTAAAATTATATCCATATATTCTTTTACGTCTTCGTCATTGTGCGCGATAATCATATTCTGACCGCCGAGCACGTATGACGGACGCAGAAGAACGGGATAGCCGATTTGTTCAGCCGATTTTAACGCTTCCTCTTTTGTCATAACCGTGTGTCCCGTCGGACGTTTTATGTTAAGCTTTTCCAAAAGCTCGTCAAAACGTTCCCTGTCCTCCGCCATATCAATGCTGTCCGCGCTTGTGCCGATGATGTTAACGCCGTGTTCGCTCAAATAATTTGTAAGCTTAATCGCCGTCTGACCGCCGAACGCAACCACCACCCCGAACGGTTTTTCGGTATTTATAATACTCATAACGTCCTCGGTGGAGAGCGGTTCAAAATAAAGTCTGTCCGCGGTGTCAAAGTCGGTCGAAACGGTTTCGGGATTGTTGTTTACAATTATAACCTCATAACCTTTTTCTTTGAGCGCCCACACGCAGTGAACCGACGCATAGTCGAACTCAATTCCCTGTCCTATTCTGATAGGACCCGAGCCGAAAACGATAATTTTCTTTTTGCCGCTGTTTTTCTGCTCAATAAACTCCGCCGCCTCGTTTTCGTCATCAAATGTCGAATAGAAATACGGCGTTTCCGCACCGAATTCCGCAGCGCAGGTGTCAACCATTTTATACGACGCATAAAGTGGATTTTTCACCTTTTCGCCCGAAAAACTTTCAACCGTGCGGTCGAGATAGCCCATTTTCTTGGCTTTTAGGTAAAGCTCGTCCGTGATGTTTCCTTTTTTAAGCGTATTGTCCATATTGACAAGGTTTAAAAGCTTATATAAAAACCAGTTGTCGATTTTGGTTATTTCATGGATTTTCTCGGGTGCGATACCGCGTTTTAACGCCTCATACACGCAGAAAATTCTCTCGTCGGTGATGTTTTTGAGGTTTTCTTCAACCTCTTTATCCGGCATTTTCATAAACTTTTTGTAGTTTAATGTGTCCTGTGAAATTTCCGCACCGCGCACCGCTTTCATCATAGCCTGTTCAAAGCTTGTGCCGATTGCCATAACCTCTCCCGTCGCTTTCATCTGCGTGCCGAGATTTCTTTTAGCATACACAAATTTATCAAACGGCCATTTCGGGAATTTTACAACAACATAGTCGAGCGCAGGCTCAAAGCACGCCGACGTTGTTCCCGTAACCGCGTTTTTGATTTCGTTAAGGTTATATCCTATCGCAATTTTCGCGGCAACCTTTGCAATGGGGTATCCCGTCGCCTTGGACGCAAGCGCGGACGAACGCGAAACCCTGGGGTTAACCTCAATTACCGCATATTCAAAACTGTCGGGATTTAATGCAAACTGGCAGTTGCAGCCGCCCTCAACTTTAAGTTCGGAGATAATATCCAGCGCCGCCGAACGGAGCATTTGATATTCTTTATCCGAAAGCGTAACCGCCGGTGCAATAACAATGCTGTCACCCGTGTGAACGCCGACCGGGTCGAGGTTTTCCATACTGCACACCGTTATAACGTTGCCCTTTATATCGCGCATAACCTCAAATTCGATTTCTTTCCAGCCCGATATACATTTTTCCACCAAAATCTGATGAATGGGCGACAAACGAAGTCCGTTCTTCGCAATGTCGATAAGCTCGTCCTCGTTGTTTACAATACCGCCTCCCGTACCGCCGAGAGTGAACGCGGGACGGATTATGAGCGGATAGCCTGTTTCGTCCGCAAATTTCAGCGCGCCGTCCAAATCGTTTGCAACAACCGACGGAATACACGGCTGACCGATTTTTTCCATCGTGTCTTTAAATAACTTCCTGTCCTCCGATTTATCTATCGTTTCGGGATTTGCGCCCAAAAGTTTAACGTTGTTTTTCTCCAAAAATCCCGATTTTGCAAGCTGCATAGAGAGCGTAAGTCCCGTCTGACCGCCGAGGGTGGACAAAAGACTGTCGGGTTTTTCTTTTTCAATAATTCTTTCAAGAGTTGTAATGGTGAGCGGTTCGATATAAATTTTGTCCGCCATAGCCTTGTCCGTCATAATGGTTGCAGGATTGGAGTTTACCAGAACAACCTCCAGCCCCTCCTCTTTGAGCGCACGGCACGCCTGTGTTCCGGCGTAGTCAAATTCCGCTGCCTGACCTATCACAATAGGACCCGAACCTATTACCAAAACTTTTTTCAATTCTTTGTTAAGCGGCATTATTTGTTACCTCCCATCATTTGAATAAACTTATCGAACAAAAACGAGGTGTCAAGCGGACCTGCTGCCGCCTCGGGGTGAAACTGCACCGAAAACGCAGGCATATAGCTGTATTCAATGCCCTCGTTGGTGTTGTCGTTAGCATTTTTAAAGCTTTCCTCCGCACCGCCGGGAAGTGTTTCTCCGCACACCGCATAACCGTGGTTTTGGCTTGATATAAACACTCTGCCGTCCTTATAAACAACCGGCTGATTTGCTCCCCTGTGACCGTATTTAAGCTTAACCGTGTCCGCCCCCTGCGACAGCGCGAGTAGCTGATGACCGAGGCAAATGCCGAAAAGCGGAATTTTTTTCGCACAAAGCTTTTTTATTTCCTCAATAATTTCAACGTTTTCTTTCGGGTCGCCCGGTCCGTTGGACAGCATAACGCCGTCGGGATTGAGCTTCATTATTTCGTCCGCCGTTGTGTACGACGGAACGGTTATAACATTGCACCCTCTTTTGTTAAGCGAGCGCGCTATGTTTTTCTTTGCGCCGAAGTCCATAAGAACAACGTTTTTGCCGTTTCCCTCCAAAACCTCGGTTTTGTCGGCGGTGACGCTTTTAACCGCATCCGTTACCGAATATTTTTTGATAACCTCAAAATCGCCGGGGATTTTTTTTGCAATCATACCGTTCATAACGCCTGCCTCGCGCACAATTTTCGTAAGACGGCGCGTGTCAATTCCGCAAATGCCCGGAATACCGTTTTCCTTTAAAAAAATGCCAAGATTACCTTCACATCTGAAATTAGAAGGCTCCCGGCACCATTCACGCACTATATATGCCTTTAAACAAGGCTTTTTACTTTCAAAATCGGCACTTATAATGCCGTAATTTCCGATAAGCGGAAATGTTTGAACAACAATTTGTCCGAAATAACTCGGGTCGGTAAGCGTTTCAATATAACCCGTCATTGCGGTTGTAAAAACAACCTCGCCGACAACCTCTTTGTCAGCTCCAAAGCTTTTGCCTTCAAAAACAGTGCCGTTCGCAAGAATTAAGTACATAATATCGTTCATTCAAAAGCCTCCCACAGTATATTGATTATATTTTATCATTAAAGCAAAATATAATCAATAGTTTTGTGCAATAAATTTTTAATTTTTGTATAATTATTCAAATTCAAAGTATATTTTGCATAAAAATGTGTATATTTTTATTTTGCCGTACATACTGTATGTGCTTTGGTATGCCGTTTTTGCAAATTATTCACAAAAAAGAATTATTTACAATATTTATGTTGCAAATTTATGTGCTTTATTATATAATAAAAGTTGTATTTATTTTTGACATACAAAACATTAAGGAGCAAAATTTATGAGCAAGGTAATAATTCCGAAAGGATATAAAAGCAATTTGAGCGCCTATCAGACGCAGGGCGCGATTGAGCTTGTAAAGCGTAATTTTGAAAATGAAATTTCAAAATCGCTCAACCTCATAAGAGTTTCCGCACCGCTTTTCGTAGACGGCAAAACAGGTCTTAACGACGATTTGAACGGCGTCGAACGCCCCGTAACGTTTGACATTGCCGAAACGGGAACCGAGGCACAGATAGTTCATTCGCTTGCAAAATGGAAAAGAGCCGCATTATACAAATACGGTTTTTCCGTCGGCGAGGGACTTTACACAAATATGAACGCCATAAGGCGCGATGAAGAAATGACAAATCTCCACTCGATATACGTTGACCAGTGGGACTGGGAAAAAATTATCGACGCGGAAACAAGAAATATTGAATATCTTAAAACCACCGTTAAAGCTATTGTAAAAGCAATCCGCAACACGCTCGACGCGGTCAAGGCGAAATATCCCGCAATAAAAACAAATCTTTCGCGCGAGGTAAGCTTTGTCACAACGCAGGAGCTTGAAGATATGTATCCCGACCTTACCCCGAAAGAGCGCGAAAACACCTATCTTAAAGAGAATAAAACCGCATTCATTATGCAAATCGGCGACAAATTAAAATCGGGCGAAAAGCACGACGGCAGAGCACCAGACTACGACGACTGGAAATTAAACGGCGACATTCTTTTCTATAACGAACTTTTAGACCGTGCGTTTGAGGTGTCGTCAATGGGCATACGCGTCGACGCAAAATCGCTCGACGAACAGCTTACAAAAGCAGGCTGTGACGACAGACGAAATCTTGAATTTCACAAAATGCTCTTAAATGGCACATATCCTCTCACAATGGGAGGCGGAATAGGACAGTCGAGGCTGTGTATGCTCCTTTTGTCAAAGGCGCATATCGGCGAAGTTCAGGTTTCCATCTGGGATGATGAAACGAAAGAAAAATGCAGAAATGCAGGCATTGAATTACTATAATTTTACGGAGGTTAACCAATGAGCAGCGTATCCGAAATTTTCGGCAGTTATGTATTTAACAATACGGTAATGCGTGAAAAATTACCGAAAGAAACGTACAAAGCTTTAAAAAAGACAATCAACGACGGCGAGCCGCTCGACATTCACGTTGCAAATATCGTTGCAAATGCGATGAAAGACTGGGCGATTGAAAAAGGCGCGACGCATTTTACGCACTGGTTTCAGCCTATGACGGGCATTACAGCGGAAAAGCACGACAGCTTTATATCTCCCACCGACGACGCGCACGTTATAATGGAATTTTCGGGCAAGGAGCTTATAAAGGGCGAGCCTGACGCGTCATCTTTCCCGTCGGGCGGTATAAGGGCAACCTTTGAGGCGCGCGGATACACCGCGTGGGATCCGACCTCCTACGCTTTTATAAAGGACGGTTCGCTTTGCATACCCACCGCGTTTTGTTCGTACAGCGGTGAGGCGCTGGACAAAAAAACGCCCCTTCTGCGTTCAATGGAACTTATCAACGCGCAGTCACTCCGTATTTTAAGGCTTTTCGGCGACGATATATCCAAAAAGGTTGTAACCACCGTCGGCGCGGAGCAGGAATATTTCCTCGTTGACAAAAAATATTTTGATATGCGCGAGGATTTAAAGCTTACGGGCAGAACGCTTTTCGGTGCAATGCCTCCGAAAGGTCAGGAGCTTGACGACCACTACTTCGGCACAATTAAAACGCGTGTCTCGGAATATATGAAAGAACTGGACGAAGAACTTTGGAAACTCGGCGTTTTCTCAAAAACCAAGCACAACGAGGTTGCGCCGGCACAGCACGAACTTGCGCCCGTTTTCTCGACGACGAACATTGCAACCGACCACAATCAGCTCACTATGGAGATTATGAAAAAGGTTGCCGAGCGTCACGGTCTTGTGTGCCTTTTGCACGAAAAGCCGTTCGACGGCGTAAACGGAAGCGGTAAGCACAACAACTGGTCGCTCTCGGTTAAAGACGGCGCAAATCTTTTGGATCCGGGCAAACGTCCGTATGAAAACAAGAGATTTTTGCTGTTTCTCTCCGCGGTTATCAAAGCGGTTGACGACTATCAGGATCTTTTGAGAATTTCGGTTGCAAGCGCGGGCAACGACCACCGTCTGGGCGCAAACGAAGCACCTCCGGCAATTATGTCAATCTTCCTCGGCGACGAACTTACCGAAATTTTGGAATCTATCGAAACGGGAACAGATTATGAACAGAAAAAGAAAGTTAAGCTTGAAATCGGCGTTGACGTTCTGCCGAATTTCTCGAAAGACACCACCGACCGCAACCGCACAAGTCCGTTCGCGTTTACGGGAAACAAGTTTGAATTCCGTTCGCTCGGTTCGTCATTCTCAATCGCCGACCCCAACATTGTTTTGAACACAATCGTTGCGGATGCGCTGGAGCAGTTTGCAAACGAACTTGAGGTCGCGAAAGACTTTGACAAAGCGGTTGACAAGCTTATAAAAGATACCGTTAAAAAGCACAAGAGAATAATTTTCAACGGCAACAACTATTCGGACGAATGGGTGAAAGAGGCGGAGGCGCGCGGTCTTTTAAACCTCAAAACCTCGGTTGACGCAATTCCGCATTTTACCGACAAAAAGAACGTTGAACTTTTCACAAAACATCACATTTTCAACGAAACCGAACTTGCGTCGCGCCGTGATATTCTTATGGAAAACTATTCAAAGGTTATAAATATCGAGGCGCTGACGATGCTCGATATGACCATGAAAGACATAATTCCGGCTATTTCGGAATACACACTCGTGCTTGCGAACGCGCTTACCGCAAAGAAAAACGCTGTTAAGGGCGCGGCGTTTAAAGCGGAGGAAAGGCTTATCGAAAGTCTTTCAAAATTGAGCGACGGCTGTCTTGAACACGCCGAAAAAATCGAAAATGCGCTCTATAAAGCGAAAGACATTTCGGACATAAACGAAAACGCAAGATTTTATCTTGAAAACGTTCTTTCCGAAATGAAGCTTCTGCGCGCGGCGGCAGACACCGCCGAAACTCTGACGGCTGAAAAATACTGGCCGTTCCCGACATATGTAAAACTCCTTTTCGGTGTTTGATAAAAATTTTACGGAGCAAAAGTGCAAAAGACTTTTGCTCCTTTTTGTATAATCGAAAATTTTATGTAAATACTTTCTTTAAAGATGTTTTTTTAAGACACATTTAAAGGAAGATTTTTTATGAAAATTTCGGTTGTTCTGCCCGTTTACAACGAGGAAAAAGTGATAGAAAGCACCGTTTGCACGCTGAAAAATTACCTTGCCAAAAATTTTGAATTTTACGAAATTATCGCGGTAAACGACGGGAGCAGTGACAAAAGCGCCGAAATTCTTAAAAGCATTTCGGGCATTAAATTTGTAAATCTGCAAACAAATCACGGCAAGGGTTACGCGGTGAAAAAAGGCGCTCAAATATCGACAGGCGACGCGGTTATCTTTACCGACGCCGACCTTTGTTACGGCGCGGAAAAAATAAAAAATATGGTGCAAAGCCTTGTAAATTCCGATATTTCCATCGGCAGGCGTGATGTATCGCGCGTCGGATATTCGCCGTTAAGACGTCTTTTTTCACAGACGTTCGACATCGTCACCGCGCCGTTTCTCGGCAAAATTGCCGACGTTCAGTGCGGTATGAAATGCTTTTCAAAATCGGCGGCAAGGGCGATTTTTCCGCACGTTAAAACAAACGGTTTTGCCTTTGATTTTGAAATTTTGTATCTTGCACACCGCTTTGGATTTAAAATTTCCGAAATTCCCGTAACTATGCAAAAAACCGAAAAAAGCACCGTCCGCATCATTCGCGACCCGATTTTTATGATACGCGACGTTGTAAAGGTTGTTTTGCGCAATGCCTTTAAAAATGCAGATTTTGAGGACGAGTTTTTAAATGAAAAAACACATTTATAAAATTTTACCGCTTTCGTTTTTGCTGATTTTAAAAAATCTTATATTCGGATACTTCCCCATTCTCGACGACCATATTCAGTACAGTGCATATTCGCTTTACACAAAAAAATATATTCTCTTTACCGTCGGTACAATTTACAAACGTCCCGCCGCAGCAATTTTTGATTTGTTCGTATGGCAAAATTTCAAGATGCCCGTTTCGGTAATCATTATTACCGTTATGCTTGTTTTTTCACTGTTTATGCTGAAAGAGGTTTTTAAAACCGTAAATATAACCATAGGTATTTTCAGCGGTGCTTTTATGCTTTTTTGTCCGCTTAATCTTGAGGCGGTTTATTGGCTTTCCGCTTCGTCGCGCATTGTAACGGGTTTGTTTTTCTGCACGTTGTCGCTCTATATAATCACCTTTTCAAAGCGGAAAATCGGGATTTTTGCATTTTGGTTTTTTAATCTTTTGTCATATCTTTTCTATGAACAGGCACTTATTTTTTCGTGTGTAACAACCGTATTTTTTCTGTTTTTCAAAAATAAAAAGCTTACCGCAATACCGATTTTAAACATCGTTTTGACGGGCGGATATTACATAATCTGTGCGCCGTTCGACCGTTTTTCCGCACGTGCGGAAATCGGATTTAAAATATTTCCGCACATAAAATCACTTGCGGAAATATTTTTTTCGGTTCTCCCGAAGATGATTTTTAAGTCAAAATATTTAATTTTGTCAATAATTATTTTTGCTGTTTCAATATTTGTTTTACACAAATTTCGCAAAGAAAATCAAAACAAAAGCTTTAGCGGAATTATCTGCGCATTGCTTGTTTTTGTATGTCCGCTCCTGCCGCATTTTATTCTCAAAAATTCATATCTCTCACTGCGAAGCACTTTTTTCTCCGTAACGGCGCTCGGCATTTTTCTGGATAACATCACCCTTTCAAAGCGCACCGCAAACACCGTTTCCGCACTTGTTTTAAGCCTCTTTCTCGCCGGCTCGGCAAGTGAATTTTTTGAATATAAATCAGTATACGAAACCGACAAAACAATTTGCGAAAACATTATAAACTCTCATCTTATCGAGGATAACAAAATGTATTATCTTATCGGGGCAAAGCGTATGTATAACAACATAAACGCGCCGTTTGCCGAGCATATTTTAAACGTTACGCAAGCCGACTGGTCGCTCACCGGCGCGGTAAGGGCATATTCGCACAACAAAAATATAAAACGCATTATTCCGATTGAAAACGAAAGCCTTGCAACGCAGAATTATGAAAAAATTTATATTGACGGTAACCTCGAAATTAAAAAATATAGATAAATTTTCAAATTCCTATTTACATTGCGCCGATTTTAAAATATAATAGTAGTGTATAATGTTTTTTAAGGAGAAAATTATGGATAACAAGGTTGACATTCTCGGCGTTAATATAGACAAGCTCGGCATCAAAGATGCGAGCGAAAAAATATATTCTTTTTTGGAGGACGGCGGTCATCACTGCGTTTTTACACCCAATTCCGAAATTATTATGGCGGCGCACCGCGACGAAAACTTTAAAAAAATACTTAATTCCGCGGATATTCTCACCGCTGACGGAATAGGCGTTGTTTATGCGTCAAAAATACTGAAAAATCCCATAACGGAACGCGCCGCAGGCTTTGACACCGCTATGGAACTTCTCAAAAAAATGAACGACGGCAAAAAAAGTCTTTATCTTTTCGGCTCGAAACCCGGTGTTGCCGACCGTGCGGCGGAAAAAATTAAAAAAATGCACCCGAATATTGTTATATCGGGCTGTGCGGACGGATATTTTAACGCAGAAAAAGAGAAAAAAATTATTGATGACATAAACGAAAAAAGCCCCGACGTTCTGTTCGTTTGTCTTGGTTTTCCCAAGCAGGAAAAGTGGATTTACGAGCACAAAGGCAAGCTCAACGTTAAAGTTATGATGGGACTCGGCGGAAGTCTTGACGTTATCGCCGGCGAGGCAAAGCGTGCGCCCGAAATTTTCCAAAAGCTTAATATGGAATGGTTTTACCGTCTTTGCAAAGAGCCGTGGCGAATAGGCAGAATGATGGACTTGCCGAAGTTCGCGGTTACGGTTATTTTAAAAGGAAAGAGGGCGAAATAAATGGGTAAACTGCTGGTTATCGAGGGCGTGGACTCCAGCGGAAAGGCAACGCAGGCAAAAAAGCTTCTCGAAAATTTAAAAAGCATCGGCTATGATGTTCAAAGCGTTGAATTTCCCGATTACAAAAGTAATTCTTCGGCTTTGGTAAAGATGTATCTCGGCGGTGAATTCGGTAAAAATGCCGAAGATGTGAACCCCTATTCCGCGTCGGCATTTTTTGCGGTGGACAGAGTTGCGTCATACCTCACGAACTGGAAAAAGAGCCTTGACGACGGCAAAATCGTGCTTGCCGACAGATACACAACGTCGAATTTTATTCACCAGGCGGCAAAAATTTCGGACAAAGCGGAAAAGGACAAATTTCTCGACTGGGTGTCTGATTTTGAGTATAACAAGCTCGGACTGCCGAAACCCGACCTTACGATTTTCCTCGATATGCCCGTGCCGTACGCAAAAATACTTATGGCGAACCGCCCGAACAAGATAAACAATTCGCAGACGCTCGACATTCACGAGTCGGACACGGAATATCTTAATCATTCATACCAAAATGCGCATTACGTAGCAGATAAATTCGGCTGGCACAAGATTTTGTGCGTAAAAGACGAAAAAGTGCGTTCGATTGACGATATTGCAGGCGAAATTCTGGACACGGCGAAGGAAGTTTTATAAGAATCAAAAACGTTTCAGAACATAAAAAAATCGGGATTTTAAAATCCCGATTTTTGTTTATTTACTATTTTACAATCAAGCTTTCGCCCGTCATTTCGGCAGGTTTTTCAATGTCTGCAATATCAAGCATTGTCGGCGTCAAATCCGCAAGTCTGCCCTCTTTGAGTTTAATATCTCCGCAGCCCATAACAACAAGCGGAACAACGTTTGTTGTATGCGCCGTAAATACCGAACCGTCGGCAGGGTCAATCATCTGCTCTGCATTGCCGTGGTCCGCTGTGATAAGCATAACGCCGTCCATTTTCTTAACCGCGTCCGCAACCTTTCCTACACACTTATCAACCGCCTCAACCGCCTTTACGGCAGCCTCCATAACACCGGTATGACCGACCATATCGCAGTTTGCAAAGTTGAGAATTACAGAGTCGTATTTACCGCTTTCAATCGCCTCAACAACCTTATCGCAAACCTCGTAAGCGCTCATTTCGGGCTTCAAATCGTAGGTTGCAACCTTCGGCGACGGCACCAGAATTCTGTCCTCGCCCTCATACGTTGCCTCTACACCGCCGTTAAAGAAAAATGTAACGTGCGCATATTTTTCCGTTTCGGCAATTCGAAGCTGTTTTTTGCCAAGCTTGCTGATATATTCGCCGTAAGTATTAACCAGTTTCTGCGGTTTAAACGCAACGTCAACGTTGGGCATAAGCGCGTCATACTGTGTCATACAAACGTAATATGTTTTAAAATATTCTCTTGCAAAACCGTTAAAATCTTCGTCAACGATTGTTCTTGTAATTTCGCGCGCTCTGTCGGGGCGGAAATTGAAGAAAATAACCGAGTCGTTCTTTTTGATTTTGCCGTCCTCGCAAACAACGGTAGGAACAACAAATTCGTCTGTTACGTCGTTTGCATACGACTTTTCCATAGCGGAAACAGCGTCGTCTGCCTTTGCGCCGATGCCTTTAACCATAGCGTTGTATGCCTGTTCAACCCTCTCCCAGCGGTTGTCGCGGTCCATAGCGTAATATCTTCCGATAAGCGTTGCAATTTTGCCGACGCCGAGTTTTTTCATCTCGTCCTCAAGCATTTTTACAAATTCAACACCGCTCGTGGGCGAAACGTCACGTCCGTCGGTGAAGCAGTGAACGTAAACATCGGTAAGTCCGTTGATTTTAGCAAGTTCCAAAAGACCGAAAAGGTGTCTTATATGGCTGTGAACACCGCCGTCGGACAAAAGTCCGAGAAGATGGAGAGCCGAGCCGTTTTCTTTGCAGTTTTCAACCGCTTTTTTGAAAGCATCGTTCTCAAAAAACGTTCTGTCCTCAATTTCTTTTGTAATTCTTGTAAGTTCCTGATAAACAATTCTGCCGGCGCCGATATTTGTATGACCGACTTCACTGTTTCCCATCTGACCGTCGGGAAGTCCGACGTCAAGACCGCTCGCGTGGATAACGTTGTTGGGATAGTTTTTCATAAAATTGTCCATATTGGGCGTTTTTGCTTCGTAAACCGCATTGCCCTTGTGGTTTTTATTTATACCGTAGCCGTCAAGTATTGTTAAAACAATCGGTTTTTTTGACATAAAAATCATTGCCTTTCTAAAAAAGTATTGTTAAAAATGTGACCGTATATTTAGTTTAAAATATACGGTCGGATTTGAAAATTAAAATCAGCTGTTTGCAATAACCGAAAAATCGTTTGCTTTAAGGCTTGCACCGCCGACCAAACCGCCGTCGATATCCTCTTTTGCAAATAATTCAGCCGCATTTTTTGCATTTACGCTGCCGCCGTACTGAATTGTAACTTCGTCCGCAACGTCTTTGCCGAACACTTCCGCAACGGTTTCTCTGATTTTCTTGCAAACCTCCTGCGCCTGGTCACTTGTAGCGGTTTTGCCCGTTCCGATTGCCCAGATAGGCTCATATGCGATGATAACTTTTTTAGCCTGCTCTTTGGTAAGTCCCAAAAGCGCGATTTTTGTCTGCATAGCAACAAGCTCGAAAGTTATTCCCATTTCTCTCTGTTCGAGCGACTCGCCCACGCAGATGATGGGAAGAAGATTATGCTCGAATGCTTTTTTAACTTTTTTGTTAACAGTTTCGTCGGTTTCAGCGAAATACTGTCTTCTCTCGGAGTGACCGATTACAACGTATTCAACGCCGATTTCGGTGAGCATATCGGGAGCGATTTCGCCTGTGAACGCACCGCTTTCTTCAAAATACATATTCTGTGCGCCGACTTTGATTTTTGTGCCTTTGCAAGCCTCAACCGCGGTTGCGAGCGATGTGAAAGGAACGCAGATGATAACGTCGTTTTTGCTGTTTTCAACAAGCGGTTTGAGTTCGTTTATAAGCTCCAGCGTCTGTGCGGGAGTTTTGTTCATTTTCCAGTTACCTGCAGCAACTATTTTTCTCATAGTGATTATCTCCTTTTGTATATTTCAATATAAAAATACAGTCAAAAGGCATAAGAAACAATCCTATGCCTTTTTGTTGTTTTAAAATTATTTATCGTTTAAAGCCGCGATACCGGGGAGTTCGATACCCTCAAGGTATTCGAGCGATGCGCCGCCGCCGGTTGAGATGTGTGTCATCTTGTCGGCAAAGCCAAGCTGTGCAACTGCCGCCGCACTGTCGCCGCCGCCGATAATTGTAACAGCATCTGTTTCTGCCAAAGCTTTTGCAATAGCTTTTGTGCCGACTGCAAATTTCGGGAATTCAAAAACGCCCATAGGTCCGTTCCAGATAACGGTTTTAGCCTTTTTAACAACCTCCGAGAAAAGTTCGATTGTTTTGGGGCCGATGTCCATACCCATCATATCCGCAGGAATTTTGTCCGACGGAACAACAACAGGCTCGGAGTCTGCGCTGAATTCTTTTGCAACAACAGTTTCAACGGGGAGAAGAAGTTCAACGCCTTTCTGCTGTGCTTTTTCCATAATATTTGTAGCGAGTTCGATTTTTTCGTCCTCGCAGATAGATGTGCCGATTTCATAGCCTTTTGCTTTGAGGAAAGTATAAGCCATACCACCGCCGATAATGAGGTAATCAACCTTGTCGAGAAGGTTTTCGATTACGCCGATTTTATCGGAAACTTTCGCACCGCCGAGGATTGCAACAAACGGACGCTCGGGGTTTGAAAGAGCCTTGCCCATAATTTCGATTTCTTTTTTGATAAGGTATCCGCAAACCGCAGGAAGATAGTTCGCAACGCCTGCTGTTGACGCGTGCGCTCTGTGAGCGGTACCGAAAGCGTCGTTAACATAAACCTCCGCCAAAGACGCAAGCGCTTTCGCAAATTCGGGGTCGTTCTTTTCTTCTTCTTTATGGAACCTTACATTTTCAAGAAGCATAACTTCGCCGTCTTTAAGCGATGCCGCAAGCGCTTTCGCGCTGTCGCCGATAACGTCGTCAGCCATTTTTACTTCCTGTCCCAAAAGCTCGGAAAGTCTTTTTGCAACGGGAGCAAGACTGAATTTAGGATTAAATTCACCCTTCGGTCTGCCAAGGTGCGAGCAAAGAATAACTTTCGCTTTGTGGTCGATAAGGTATTTGATTGTGGGAAGCGCACCGATAAGTCTGTTTTCGTCGGTGATATTTTTGTTTTCATCGAGAGGAACGTTAAAATCGCATCTTACAAGCACTTTTTTGCCTGCAACTTCGATATCCTCAATAGTTTTCTTATTAAGCATAATTCATCAGCCTTTCATTTATATAATTTTTTTATATACGTTATTTGCCAAGTCACATTATATACCATATGAAAAAATTTTTCAAGTATTTAAGCAAAATTTTCTGAAACTTTGACAAAAATTTAACTTATTTAATGAAATTTTACGTTATTTTTTAAGATAAGTAAGCGCAATTACGCCTGCGCCCGTGTTTGTGCCGACACTCGCGCCGACCTCGCCCACTTCAATATCGGTGATATTTGTCGTTTCTGCAATTTTTTCTTTGAGTTTTTCCACCTTGCCGGGCGCGTTGCCGTGGATAATATAAACGGTGTGCTTCTCGTCCGTGTCAATGTTCGACATCATAATGTCAACCAATTTCGCATAAACTTTTTTTGCACCGCGCACTTTGTCAAGGTTTGTAACAAGTCCGTCTTTTATTGTGAGAACGGGTTTAATGTCCAAAACATTGCCGAGAATTTTTGCGGTGGGGCTTATACGTCCGCCCTTTTGGAGATAACTTAAATCGTCCACAACAAAGATTACTTCGGCTTTATCGCGCAGTCTTGCAATCTCTTTTAAAATTTCGTCTTTGCCCTTGCCGTCTTGCGCCATTTTTGCCGCAGCAATGCCGAGTCTGCCGTATCCCAAAGAAAGGTTAAATCCGTCGAAAACATCTATCGACGCGTCGGGGTGCTCCTCCAGAAACATATCCTTTGCAAGATTTGCGCTCTGGAATGTTCCGCTCGCCTTTGACGAAATCGTTATAAAAATAATGTCGTAATCCTTGTAATACTGCTCGTATTTTTCGGTTATTTTTGTAATGTTAATCTGTGCGGTTTTCGGAATACCGCCGAATTTTTCAAGCTTTTTGTAAAACTCCGACGGCGAAAGTTCGGTTGTTTCAACAAACGTTTCGTCACCGAATATTATATTTTGTCCGAGTATGTCGATATTATACTTTTTCGCCGTTTCAAGACTTATATCGGACGCTGAATCTATCAAAATTTTAACATTTTTCACAGTCAAAAACTCCTTTGTTACCATTCAAATTTTGTGAGTGCACCTTTTTCTTTAAGACCTTCAAAATTCTGCTGTCTGAGTGCCTCGTAAAGCACAACGGCAACCGAATTTGAAAGGTTTAAGCTACGTGCCTCGTCAATCATGGGTATTCTTATGCAATGCTCCTTATTCGCCTTTAAAAGCGCCTCGTCAAGACCTTTCGTTTCCTTGCCGAACAAAATAAAATCGTTGTCGCAAAATTTTACGTCACAGTAGTTGTTCACCGCCTTTGTGGTGGAAAAAAAGAAACGTCCGCCCTTGTTTATTTCAAAAAATTCGTCAATGTTTTCATAATATTTAACACCGAGAAAATGCCAGTAATCAAGACCTGCACGCTTTAACTTTGCATCGGTAATTTCAAATCCCATAGGCTTTACAATGTGCAGCTTTGTGTTTGTAACCGCGCACGTTCTTGCAATGTTTCCCGTATTCTGCGGAATTTCGGGTTCTACCAAAACTACGTTGTAGCTCACTTTATATCACCTTTTTTAATTTTTTCCAAAAATCTTTCAACTCTTATAAGCGCTTCGTTAATCTGCTCTATCGAGTATGCGTACGACACGCGCAAGAAACCTTCTCCGCACTCGCCGAACGCCGTTCCCGGCACGATAGCAAGCTTTTCTTCTTCGAGAAGCTTTTTGCAGAATTCGTCCGAACTCATTCCCGTAGATTTTATGCACGGGAAAATGTAAAACGCGCCCTGCGGATTGAAACAGGTAAGACCGAGCTTGTTAAAGCCGTCTACAATAACCTTTCTGCGGTAGTTGTATTCGTGCGCCATTGTTTCTATTGACTTGTCGCCGTTTTTGAGCGCCTCAATCGCCGCAAACTGGCTTGTCGTCGGCGCGCACATAATGGCATACTGATGCACTTTTGTCATAATTTTTATAATTTTTTCGTTTCCGCAGGCATATCCCAAGCGCCAGCCGGTCATAGCATAAGCCTTTGAAAAACCGTTTATGACAATACATCTGTCTTTCATACCGTCAAGCGACGCAATGGAGGTGTGATGTCCCTCGTATGTAAGCTCGGCGTAAATTTCGTCCGAAATAACCATAATATTATGCTCTTTTATAACGGGAACGATTTTTTCCAAATCTTCTTTTGTCATAATAGCACCGGTGGGATTGTTCGGATACGACAAAATAAGAATTTTCGTTTTGTCGGTTATATGCGACAAAATGTCATCTTTTGTAAGCTTAAATCCATTTTCCGCCTTTGTTGCGATAGGCACTGCAACACCGCCTGCCATTTCGGCACACGGCTTGTAGCAAACAAACGACGGCTCGGGAATAAGCACCTCATCACCGCGGTTTATAAG
Source organism: Qingrenia yutianensis (assembly GCF_014385105.1). Taxonomy (NCBI): domain Bacteria; kingdom Bacillati; phylum Bacillota; class Clostridia; order Eubacteriales; family Oscillospiraceae; genus Qingrenia; species Qingrenia yutianensis. Next base: position 186,648 of record NZ_JACRTE010000002.1, read on the forward strand.
CGAACGAAGCGCAATATCAACAGCCTCGCTGCCGCCGACGGTAACGAGCACCTCGCTTTGTGTATAGTCAAGTTTAAATCTTCTTTTTAAATAAAGGCAAATTTCCTCGCGGAGTTCTTTTAAGCCCGCATTTGCGGTGTAGTGGGTTTTGCCCCTTTCAAGCGCATAAATACCTGCGTCTCGGATATGCCACGGTGTCATAAAATCAGGTTCGCCCACGCCGAGAGAAATCGCGCCCTCCATATTGTTTGCCGCGTCGAAAAACTTTCGTATGCCCGACGGAGGCATTTTTGCTATATGTTCATTCAAAAAATCTTCGGGATTAAAATTTGTCACAGCGTAATCACCTGCCTGTCATCTTCTATTTTATCGTCAAAAATAATGTTTTCAACCTTGTATTTTTTAAGCACAAAATGCGTAGCGGTGCTGACAATGCACTCCATGGGCGCAAGCTTTCTGTGAACAAAGCGCGCAACCTCGTTCATTGTTTTGCCCTCAATTATAACCGTCAAATCGTATGCGCCGGCAATAAGAAACACGGTTTTAACTTCGGGATACTGATAAATTCGCTCAGCTATTTTGTCAAATCCCAAACCTCTCTGCGGTGTAACCTTAAGCTCGATAAGCGCGGTTACAATCGGTTTGTCGGTTTTTTCCCAGTTTATAACGCTTTTGTTTTTGAGGATAATTCCTCTCTTTTTAAAATCTTCTATGGCGGCGACAACGTCCTCTTCTTTCATATCAAGCATAAGCGCAATCTGCGCAGGACTTGTGTTGCAGTCGTTTTCCAAAATTTCAAGAATTCTTTCCATAGTTCATACCCCCAAAAAATTTATCGAAAATTTTATCTTTTATCAAATATGTTAAAAATATTCCTATATCGGCGCCGGCAAAATCAAGCAAAACGTCGCGCGCCGTTGCTGTCCGTCCGCCCGAAAAATACTGATGTATCTCGTCGCTCGACGCATAAATTAAGCATATTGCAAGCGCGATTGCAATGCACAGCGCGTCGTTTTTTCCGAATGTCGAAAATATTGCAATGTATGCAAAAATTCCCATTAAAAGATATATCGAAAAATGCGCGAATTTTCTTACAATTCCGTTTGCGGTAACCTTATCGTCGCCCTTTTCGGCTTCGAGCTTATCAATTTCTTCAATGCTTTTGCCCGTAACAACGCTTGTAACCTTTTTGCTCACGTCGTCCGACTTTTCGCCCTCCTGCGCGGAAAATCCGAACGCGGTGAACATCAGGACTCCAAGACAGATGTATGCAAAAACACATATTACATATCGCCAAAATTTCATTGTTTTACTTCCAATCAATTAAAATCCATATTATTCAAATTATCTCACAAATAACGGTGTTTGTCAATAAAAACAACAAAAATACGCAAAAAAGCCTCTCCCTTTCGGGAAAGACTTTTTTGAAGGGTAGTATTTATATAACAAACATTCGGAAATTTTCATATTTTACACTATAAATTTACATTATAAGCGACTTTTTACATTATAAGCGACTTATAAATTTTTTCCGCGTCATCTTTGCTTACGTTCTTACGCGTATTCTGCGGACTTCCGCTTGCAAGCGCGTCTGCAGTCATTTTCGGAATTGCCTTTTCAAATTCAGCCGCGTCTATGCCGTATTCCGAAATTGTCGGAACATTGCACTCCTTGCAGAGCGCGCCGAGCGCAAACACAAATTTTTCGGCGGCGCAAAGCGGCGAGTCGCCCTTTTCGGCAACGCCTACCGCAAACGCAAGGTCGGCAAACCTTTCGAGTGCGCCGTCATAGGCAAACTTCATACACTTTTCAAGAAGCATTGCATTTGAAAGCCCGTGAGGAACGTGGAAAAGTGCGCCTATCGGACGGCTCATTCCGTGAACGACCGTAACCGACGAGTTGTTTATGCAAATGCCTGCCTCAAGCGCCGCGGCAGACAAGGCGTCTTTTGTTAGACGTCCTTGTCTGCCGTGTTCGTTTTTAAATTATGTGCCTATGATACATCATAGGTTTTGCAATGTCAACACATTTTTTTAAATTTGTTGCCTTAACACAAAAATAAACCGTTAAAAATATGCTAAAGCACAATTTCGCGCGGATTTAACAACTTTAAAAATCATACTTTGGCATGACGACAAAGCGGAAAGTATCCAAAGGAAACGACGTTGCACCGATAATCGCAAATGACCGCACAATGCTCCCTGCACGCTTTATTGCCGAAAATCTCGGCGCAGACGTTGAATGGATTGAGGCGGAACAAAAGGTTGTTATGACAAAACCCTGAAATATCGGCAATCACGGTGTATAACGTCTTTTATGCGGTAAATTTATCCAAAATTATGCCAAAATAGTTTATAACTATTGAAAAAAGAAAGTTGATGTGATATAATTGCTTGTATTGTATCAACTTTTCTTATTGAAAAATAATTAACGTATGATAGTCATCAGATGATTGATCCTCTGATGCCTAGCCGAAAGCTAAATCAAGGAGATGTAAATAAATATGAAATTAGGTATAGTGGGACTTCCTAACGTCGGAAAAAGCACACTTTTCAACGCTATAACAAAGGCAGGCGCGGAATCGGCGAACTATCCGTTCTGCACAATCGAGCCGAACGTCGGCATTGTTGCGGTTCCCGACGAAAGACTGAACGTTCTTGCAAAAATGTATAATCCGCAGAAAATCACCCCTGCTACGGTGGAGTTTGTGGACATTGCAGGTCTTGTAAAGGGCGCGAGCAAAGGCGAAGGACTGGGCAACAAATTTTTGTCGCATATCCGCGAGGTTGACGCGATTGTACACGTTGTAAGGTGCTTTGACGACACAAACATTGTTCACGTTGACGGCAGTGTAGACCCGGCGCGCGATGTGGAAACCATAAATTTTGAGCTTATTTTTGCCGACATTGAAATGATTGACAAAAGAATTGACAAAACAAAGAAAAACCTTAAATCGGGCGACAAGAAATATCTTGCCGAGCTTGCGGTTTACGAAAAGGTTAAAGAAACTCTCGAGGCAGGACTTCCTGCGCGCAGTATTGATTTTGACGACGAAGAGGCAAAGTTTATGAAAGACGTTGCGCTTCTTACATCAAAACCCGTTATTTACGCCGCAAACGTATCGGAGGACGATATGGCAAACGGCATTGAAAACAATAAATACTACAAAACGCTCTGCGAAATTGCCGAAAAAGAAAAAGCGGAGGTTCTCCCCGTTTCTGCAAGAATTGAGGAGGAAATTTCCGAGCTTGACGACGAAGAAAAACAGGCATTTTTGGAGGAACTCGGTTTAAAAGAGTCGGGATTGGACAGACTTATTAAAAAGAGCTATTCGCTTTTGGGACTTATAAGCTATCTCACCGCGGGCGAGCCGGAGGTAAGAGCGTGGACGATTACAAAAGGCACAAAAGCGCCCCAGGCGGCAGGAAAAATCCACACCGATTTTGAAAAAGGCTTCATACGCGCCGAGGTTGTTGCATATAATGATTTGATAGAGTGCGGATCTCACGCGGCGGCGAAGGAAAAGGGTCTTGTAAGGCTTGAGGGCAAGGATTACGTTATGAACGACGGCGACATTGTTTTGTTCAGATTTAACGTATAATGCCCATAGCACACTTTGCGCACGATTGCTAAAACATAAAATTTAAAGAAAAATTTAGAAAATCGAAGAAAACGAGAGGTTTATCGGTATATTTTGTAATTTTGCCAAATAGCAACAACTGGTAAACCTTGATTTTTTTTGCCTTATGGAGTAATATAATCACAGTTGGTTAAGCACTAAGCATTAAAGAGTGCTAAATATAAAATCAAAAATTTTTGGGAGGTAATATATATGAACATCAAACCGTTAGCAGACAGAGTTGTTATCAAAATGGTTGAAACCGAGGAAACCACAAAAAGCGGAATTATTTTAACCGGCTCGGCTAAAGAAAAACCGCAGGTTGCAGAGGTTGTTGCGGTAGGCCCCGGCAAGGTTAAAGACGGCACACTTGTAAAACCCGAAGTTAAAGTCGGCGACAAAGTGCTTACAAACAAATATGCAGGTACGGAAGTTAAAATGGACGGCGTTGAGTACACAATTCTCGGCGAGGATGACATTTTGGCAATAGTTGAATAATTTAATAATAAATTATAATCGGAGGTAATAATTATGGCTAAACAGATACAGTACGGCGAAGAAGCAAGACGCTCGCTCGAAGCCGGCGTAAATCAGCTTGCAAATACAGTTAAAATCACACTCGGACCCAAAGGCAGAAACGTTGTTCTTGACAAGAAATTCGGTTCTCCCCTCATCACAAACGACGGTGTGACAATCGCAAAAGAAATCGAACTTGCAGACCCGTTTGAAAATATGGGCGCACAGCTTGTTAAAGAAGTTGCAACAAAAACAAACGACATCGCAGGCGACGGCACAACAACCGCTACTCTTTTGGCACAGGCTCTTATAAGAGAAGGTCTTAAAAACGTTGCGGCGGGCGCAAATCCGATGATTGTAAGAAAAGGTATTCAGAAGGCCGTTGACGCGGCGGTTGAATATATCGTTGCAAACAGTCAGAAAGTTTCGGGCAGAGATGACATCGCGCGTGTTGCGTCGGTTTCTTCGGCAGACGAAACAATCGGCAGCCTTATTGCAGACGCTATGGAAAAAGTTACAAACGACGGTGTTATCACTGTTGAAGAATCGAAAACAGCGTCTACTTACAGTGAAGTTGTTGAAGGTATGCAGTTTGACAGAGGCTACATTTCGCCTTATATGGTAACGGATACCGACAAAATGGAGGCTGTTCTCGACGACCCGTACATTCTTATCACAGACAAGAAAATTTCAAATATTCAGGAAATTCTCCCCGTTTTGGAAAAAATTGTTCAGCAGGGCAAAAAGCTCCTTATAATCGCTGAAGACATCGAGGGTGAGGCGCTTGCAACATTGGTTGTTAACAAGCTCCGCGGAACATTCACCTGCATCGCTGTTAAAGCTCCGGGCTTCGGCGACAGAAGAAAAGAAATGCTCCGTGATATTGCAATCCTTACAGGCGGTGAGGTTATTTCGGACGAACTCGGCTTTGACCTTAAAGAAACAACTCTTGATATGCTCGGTACCGCTAAACAGGTTAAAATCCAGAAAGAAAACACCATCATTGTAGACGGCGGCGGAAACAAAGACGACATCAAAGCAAGAGTTTCGCAGATAAGAAGTCAGCTCGAAGAATCTACTTCGGAATTTGACAAAGAAAAACTCCAGGAAAGACTTGCAAAACTTTCCGGCGGTGTTGCGGTTATCAAAGTAGGTGCGGCAACAGAAACCGAAATGAAAGAATTGAAACTCCGTATTGAGGACGCTTTGGCGGCTACAAAAGCGGCGGTTGAAGAAGGTATCGTTGCAGGCGGCGGCACAAGCTACATCAATTCTCTTGCAAGCATAGAAAAACTTATCGACACGGTTGACGGCGACGAAAAAACGGGTGTAAGAATTGTTCTTAAAGCCTTGGAGGAGCCTGTTAAACAGATTGCCGCAAACGCAGGTCTTGAGGGTTCGGTAATTATCGACAAAATCAAGAACAGCAAAAAAGGCGTTGGTTTCAACTTCCTCACCGAAGAATATGTTGATATGGTTTCGGCAGGTATTGTTGACCCGACAAAGGTTACAAGAAGCGCACTTCAGAACGCGGCAAGCGTTGCAAGTATGGTTCTTACAACAGAAAGCCTTGTTGCGGATAAAGAAGACCCCAATGCAAACGCAGCTGCGGCGGCAGGCGCTGGTATGGGTGCTCCCGGAATGGGAATGTACTAAAATCAAAAACGTACTGAAAACCAAAAATTTAACCCCGAAGTTTTTAAAAACTTCGGGGTTGTTTTTATCATCTTAAAATCAGCATCACAACAGGCAACGCGATTTCCAAAGCGCACACACCTATCGTCGCCGCGCACGAAAGATAGTGTTTGCTTTTTGCCTCAACCACCGCGTAGCTTGCGGTGTAAACCGCTGTGAGAATTATCACAAGCGCATAGATTACAACCATTTTTAAACATCACCATCACTTTTTACTGTCGTTTATATTATCCTTTAACACACCGAATTTCGCGACGTTCACTTCAACGTTTACGTCAAATTCCGCATTTTTGTATTTTTCCGCCCAGCCGTATTCGTCCCACGCTTTCTGCGTCAGAAAATTCCGCTTTGCATAGCGCGAAAAATTTTCGGTGTCGGTTTTTAAAAATGTGCTTGTTTTGGACAAATACGACTTTAAATTTTTCTTTAAATCCTCCGAAACAAACTTTTCCAAGCCGTCCGAGCCGAGTTTTTCCGATACCTTATCGGGCAGATAAACCGTTTCGCAGTCGAGAAAAAGATTTATCCCGATTTTCGGATTTTCACCGCATTTCACATTTATTTCGGGCTTTCGAAATTCGGACAGCAACACCGCAAGAATCTCACCGTCCGTTTTTACGGCATACGCGGTTTTCTTCGCGGATTTCGTCATCAAAAGATGATAAATATTCTCGTGCAAAGTACCGCCGGCAACCATTTTATCTCCCGAAAAATACGCAATACCCGAAATCATAGCCTTGTTTTTTGCCTTAATCGGGAGTTGGTTTATGTCAAAATCGTTTTCGCCGAGCGGATTTTCGTTCTCGCCGGCATCGGATTTTTCAAGCGCATTTTCGCCCATAACACCCAAAAACGGCAAAACCATAGTTTTATCCGCACCGTTTGACGCATAAAAAAAGTCGGACAAATACGAGCGCACGGAATAATTTGTGTTGTCAGTTTCAAAAATTTCTTTGAAATATTTTTCGGGATTTATCTCCAAAACGGGACTTAAATTTTCAAGATAATCTCCGCAGTTTTCGCTGACGGCTACAATGGTGCCGGGGCGGATTTTCAACTCGCGCACAAACGAATCGGTAAAATTTTTAATTCCGTTTCGCGCAGTGTCTGCCGAAAAAATGATAAGCTTTGTATGCGAAAGGTTCATTTTTTTGCTTACGGTATTGTTTATGATGTCGAGTGCCGAATAAAAATCGGTCGCAACCGCCGAAACGTTTGTTATACCGTTTGTTCCGCCTTTTGACTCGCCAATTGCATTAACGTTTGCAAGCGAAACGGTAAACTTATATTTTTCGCCGTCCGCCTTGTCAATACCTGCCGCGATAACATATGCATAATCGTCAATTTCCTTTCGGTCGGCACAGCCCGAGAGGAGAAGCAAAATCACAGAAAGAAAAATCAAAATCACTTTTTTAAGCATTTTTCTTCCTCCTTTTGAAATACTCGGTCACAAAGCTTATAAACGGCACTGCAAACGCAAAAACCGAAAAAACCCACGTCGCGGTGACATAAAACCGTGACACCTCGTCGGTGCTTTTGAAAAATGACGTGATTATTACGATTATCACAATGAGAGACGGGATAAGCGCCTTAAAATCGGTGGAATTATATGTTTTTTTGAATGAGTAAAGCGTGAAATAAAAGCTTGTTCCAAGGTACAGAAACGACGAATATATCCACAAAAGAAAGAAAATTCCCTCTGTGCGCTGAAAAAACATGTCCATTTCGGTTGACGATGCGAGCTGTAAAAGGGGCATATTAAACATTTTCGACACGGGATACGGCACGCAGAGGTTGTATATAAACGTTGACGCAATAATTACCGCCGACGAAATCAAAATCGCCTTAATCCCTACTTTTGCCGCGTCCTCCTTTTTTTCGAGATAGCTCGAAAGGAAGAACAAAAACAAAATTTCGTTATACATATAAACATTTTTAGCACCAAAAATTATACTTTTCGCACCACTGCCGAATATTGGAAACAGGTTTGACACGTCGGCGTTTTTGAGCGTTAACGCATATAAAATCACAAGCAGAGAAAGCATTGACACAAGGCACACCGAGCAGAATTTCGTCACCGTGTCAATGCCGTTATATGCGGTTACAAGCATTGTTACAACAATAAACGCCATAACGTAAAATGCGTGTGAATTGGGGTATGCAATGGTTATTATCGCGTCGGAATACAGTTTTAACGACAGCGCGTTGTAGACCGTTGACAGTATAAAAAACAGCGTTCCGATTATACTTTTCGCAAGTTTTCCAAACGAAAATTCCACCGACGAAAAAATATCGGGGCAACCTATTTTTTTATAGAAGAAAGATATTGCAAGAAAAATCACAATGCCCGACACCGCGCACAAAATCGCCTCCATATATGCCGCCGAGCCTGAATTTTTCACAAAAATATTTATGTCGGAAAACAAAATTTTCGACACAATCATAATTGTTAAAAGCCTTGATAAGTCCTTTGACGTAACCTTCATTTTTTTGCCTTTCCGTCCGAAAAATCGAACCTATCTTTTTTTGTATTTCCATTCGCGCGAGATTTTCGCCTGCTTGAATTCTTCCTCGGGTTTAAGATAATCGGGGCGCCGTTCTTTCTTCCACAACGGCACGGCAAACAGCGATGCAAAAGCATTTTTACTGTTTTTCGGTGCGATTGGCGAGGTGTAGTTTACACCGAACGATTTAAGCGAGAACAGCACCGCGAGGTTTACAAAAAGCACAGTTAATATACCCAAAAATCCGCCGGCCGCCGCGCCGATTATATAAGCAAACCGCAGAAGGCGGAACGAAAACGCGAACGAATAACTCGGAATTATAAACGAGCAAAGTCCCGTTATCGACACGATTATTATTGCAATAGGGCTTACAATGTTCGCCTCAACCGCCGCCTGTCCCAGAATAAGACCGCCCACAATTCCGAGCGTCTGCCCTATCGGGTCGGGCACGCGCACGCCTGCCTCTTTTATCAGTTCAAATGAAATTTCCATCATAATTATCTCCACCGCCGACGGAAACGGCACAAGATGACGCGCGTATTCCAGCGAGAAAAGTATGTTGGTCAAAATTAAATCCTGGTGATAATTTGTTATCGCAATGAACAGCGCGGACGCAAAAAGCGTGAGAAAAATCGCGAGCATACGTATAAGGCGAAGCATCACCGCGAAAGGATAACGCAGATATTCGTCCTCGGCGGTTTTGGTGAAATCCAGAAACGTTGCCGGCACGACAAGCACGTTCGGACTTCCGCTGACCACTATTGCCGCCCTGCCCTGCACCAGCGCTTTGCACACCCTGTCGGGGCGCTCGGTGGAGAAAATCTGCGGTGCGGGAACAAAAGAATTATCTTCAATATACTGCTCCAAATCGTGCGACGTAAAAATGTAATCAACGTTGATGTTTTCGCATCTGAACCGCACCTCGTCGATAAGGTTTTTGTTTGTAACGCCTTTTATATAGGCGATTGACGCGCCTGTTTGGCTCTTTTTGCCCAGCGAAATACTCTCCATAACAAGGTTTGAATTTTTCACCGTTTTGCGGATAAGCGCGGTGTTTGTGCGGAGCATTTCGTTAAATCCCTCGTGCGGACCCAAAATCACCTTTTCGTTTTGGGGCACGTCAACTCCCCTGTGCTCCCAGCCTTTTAAATCAATGGAAAATCCAACCTCGAGCGTGTCGACAAAAAGTGCGCACAAACCAAAGTTCACTTCGTCGCAAATCGGCTTGATTTTGCTCATCACACTTATCTGATTTTGAGGCAGGAGCGCGCCGGTAATGATTTTATCCAGCGTTTCGCCCTTCGGGATAACGGAATTTTTAAGATACATAAACGGCTTTAAAACGCACTCATTCACGCTGTCGCCGTCGGCAAGACCGTCGCAGATTACAAAAAACGCGTTGTAGGATTTCGAACCGACGAAAATTTTAAAGTCGCGCACCACAATATCGCCGTTGAGCGGAACGGAAAACGTTTCTTCAACGTACCGCTTGTTTTCGGCGATTTTTCGGCTTACCTTTTCCATATCGGTCTTATTTTCTGTGTTTTTGCCGTCGCTCTTGAGCTCAAATTCTGCTTTTTTGACGGGCGGTGAATACAAAAATATATTTTTCAAAATAAAAATCTCCCAATATTTTTTAATATTATCGGAAGATTTGAAGAAAATTATTCAATTTTTACAAGATATTACACCAAATAGTCAATGCAAATTCTGTCGCACACAACCGAGTGAACAACTTTTTTAATTTCGATATGGAGCGGATTTGTCTGATACGCTTTCTCGTCCTCTGCGCTCTCAAAAACGGTGTAAAGCGTGATGTCAAAGTCACCGCCGTTTACGTTTTTGCCGACTTCAGCCTCTTTAAGACCGTCAACCTTGCCCAAAAGAGCCTTAAAACGCGAGTTTAAATCCGCCGCAATTTCGTCCGCTTTCGATTTGTCGTTCAATTTCCAAAATATAATATGTTTCAGCATTTTTTCGCCCTCATTTCATAAAGTATATATCTAAATTATACCAAATTTTCACAAAATGTCAATGCGATTTTTTCGATAGGACTTGTATTTTTCAAAAAAATAGTGTATAATTAACTAAATATAGCATTTGGAGGTGCATATTTTGTTCGGCAACTTATTAAACAGATTTTTAAGCCTTATTTTGACATTGCCTGCGGTTCTGCTCGCAATCAGCGTTCACGAAACCGCGCACGGCTATGCGGCATATAAAATGGGCGACCCTACCGCGAAATACAGCGGACGGCTGTCGCTTAACCCTTTTGTACATTTTGACCTTATCGGATTTTTGTGTATGCTCTTTTTCCACTTCGGCTGGGCGCGCCCCGTGCCGATTAACCCCGACAACTTCAAAAACCGCAGAAAAGGCGTAATATTGGTAAGCCTTGCAGGTCCGGTTTCAAACCTTGCAATGGCAATAATCAGCGCAATTCTTTTGGGTATTGCGGGAAAATTCGTCGGTTTTGCGGCGCTTTTTTCAAACGTGACATCGCTCAAGGGCTTGAACGTTTTGGTGGTTATGCTCTACTACTGCATAGTCATAAACGTGGGACTTATGATTTTCAACCTTATCCCCATTCCGCCTCTGGACGGCTCGCGTGTGCTGACCGAATTTCTGCCCGGCAGAATAAAATATAAATTTTATCAGTACGAACGATATTCGTTTTTGGTATTGTTACTCATAATTTACACAGGTATTCTCGACCCGATTTTAAACGGTCTTACAAGCCTTATTATGCAGCCGATACTAAACCTTGTAAACTTTATTTAGGAGAATTTTGTGGACGATAAATTATCCTTTAAGCTTCAAACCTTTGAGGGTCCTTTGGATTTGTTGCTTCATCTTATAAAAAAGAATAAAGTGAGCGTTTATGATATTCCGATTGTCGAAATCACCGAGCAGTATCTTGATTATCTTAACAAAATGGAGGAATTCGACCTTGAAATTTCGTCGGAATTTTTGTATATGGCATCGGAGCTTTTGCTGATAAAGTCGAAAATGCTCCTTCCGCGCCACGAGGAGGAAGAAGAGGATCCTCGTCAAAACCTTGCGGACAGGCTCATTGAATACGAAAAAATCAAAAAGGCGAAAGAAAAGCTTGAAAAAATGCAGTTTCAGGGGTATCTTTCGTTTTACAAGCTCCCCACGCTCCCCGAAAAGGAGAACAAACCGAAACGCATTGAACATATAGACATTGAAAAGCTGACTGAGGCTTTTATGACGGTAATCGAGAAAACCGAGCGCAAAATGCCTCCTCCGAAAGAAAAATTCGAGGGCATTGTGGCGCACGTCACAGTGAGCGTTGAGGACAAAACCGCGCATTATCTCAAAAGCATCAAAAAGGGCGAAAGCCGAAGTTTTGAAGATATGTTTGACAGCATAGAAAGCCGAAGTGAGGCGGTTTCCGCATTTCTTGCAATTCTCGAGCTTATGCGCTCGGGCGTTTTTTCGTCATATGAAGAGGACGGAAAAATTTTTATAAAACGTACCGAAGTTGATATAAATACCGAAGAAATTGACAACAATTACTTATAGAGGTTAAATATGGAAGAAGAAAAAGTTAAAGCGGTGATAGAGAGCATACTCTTTGCAATGGGCGAATCGGTGCCGATCGACAGGATTTGCGAGGCGCTTGAAATCGACAGAAAAAATGCCGAAATCATTATGGAAAAAATGCAGTCGGAATATGAAAACGACCAATCGCGCGGAATAAAAATTCTGCGTCTTGAAGACAGCTTTCAGCTTTGCACCAAAACCGAATATTACGGCTATATCCGCACGGTTGCCGAGAAAAAAAGCAAGGTCAGCCTGTCGAATGCCGCGCTTGAGGTTTTGAGCATTGTGGCATACAATCAGCCGGTAACGCGAAGCAGTATCGAATTTATCCGCGGTGTAAACAGCGACGGCTCGCTTTCAAAGCTTGTTGAACTGGGACTCGTTGAGGAAAAAGGCAGGCTCGACGCACCCGGCAGACCGATTTTGTTCGGTACAACAGAGGAATTTTTGCGTTGCTTCGGTTTAACCTCATTAAGCAGTCTGCCTGCCGTGGACAACCCCAATGACATAATAATTCAGCAGGAATTTGACATTGACTCGGCACAAAACGGCGAAAACGCAGAAAACACAGCACAGGAAATCCACACCGATGCCGATGCCGGAAATGCCGAACAAAACATTTAAGGCGGTGCGCATATGAAAATTTTGCTTATTTGCCTTGCCGTACTTTCGGTTTTGATTTTATTTTTGCTTTTTATAAGGCTTAATTTTTACTTCGAGGGTTACTTCAACAACGAGAGCAAAAACTTTATGCTGCGGTTTTATGTTTTCACAAAAAAGCTTGGTTTTAACATAAAATTTAAAGAAACAAAAAAGGAAAAAGAGAAAAAAGAAGCCGGAAAGGCCGAGGGCAAGGACAGTTTTATCGACAAGGCAAAGCGTGTCAAAAATAACATAAACATCTTGAAAAACACGTTTTCCGCATCGAAAGGACATATAAAAAAGTCAATCACTGTAAAATACGTCAATTTTAGTATGGATTTCGGTCTTGGCGACGCGGCGCTGACGGGGATTTCGACGGGCGTTTTGTGGGGCGTGATTTACTCCGCTTTTGCACTTGTCTGCAAGCTTTTCACCGTGAAAGAGCACAAATTTTCAATCGACCCGATTTTCAACAAAAACATTATGAAAATAAACCTCGGCGGCGTGGTTTACACGCGTTTGGTTGATATTTTGGCGGCGGCAATCATTATTTTCAGGAATTACTCAAAAGCGAAAAAGCTTTTTGAAGAATATAAACCCGAAATTTCGGACAAAAAAATAAAAGATTATAAATAAGGCGGTGTTTTTATGAACCCAATCGAAGGTTTGCTCAATGTATCAATGGAAAAAATCAAGGCTATGGTAGACGTTAACACAATCGTCGGCGACCCGGTTACAACCGCCGACGGCACAACGGTTATCCCCGTTTCAAAGGTGTCGTTCGGATTTGGCGCGGGCGGTTCGGAATTTGCACAGGATTTAAAGGATAATCCCGAAGCTGACGGCAAAATGTTCGGCGGCGGAGCAGGAAGCGGTGTGTCAATAAACCCAATCGCGTTTTTGGTTATCGGCAAAGAAAGCGTACGTATCCTGCCTATTACAAACAGCGTAACCACTGCGGACAGAATTATTGATGCCGTTCCCGATATTTTGAACAAGGTTAACGGATTTATCAAGAATTTCAAGTCGAAAGATGATGATGAAGTTGTTATAAAAGAAGAAACGGTTGTAAAAGAAGATACCGAAGAATAGAAAAACGGAGCGGTTTAAACCGCTCCGTTTTTTATTATCTTGTTTTCAATTTCCGCATTCTATGCTTATTTCGTTAAACACCGTCAAAAGGTCGGCAATAGTCTTATTTTTCTTTTCGTCACCGCTTATATCAAGATGAATATTTCCTTCGTGCATCATAATGCATCTGTCCGAATAATCAATCGCATAGCGCAGATTATGCGTAACCATAAGCGTTGTAATTTTTTTCTCGGTCACAACCTTTTCGGTAAGTCCCATCACTATGTCGCTGGACTTCGGGTCGAGTGCCGCGGTGTGCTCATCAAGAAGAAGAATGTCGGGCTTAACCATAGTCGCCATAATAAGCGCCAAAGCCTGCCTCTGACCGCCCGAGAGCGTCCGCGTTTTTGTGTCCATTCTGTCCTCAAGTCCAAGCCCCAAAAGTTCAAGCTGTGAACGGTAAAAATCCTTGCGTTTATGATTTAATCCGCCGGTGAGGTTATACGGTTTAAGTTTATTGTCCGCGATTGACATATTTTCAAAAATTGTCATCGACGGGCAGGTGCCGAGCGACGGATCCTGAAAAACGCGCGCGATATTTTTTGCGCGTTTGTAATTTTTAAGCTTTGTAACGTCCTTTCCGCCGACGAAAACCTTGCCGTCATCGGGCATAAGGTTTCCCGAAACGATATTTAAAAGCGTGGTTTTTCCCGAGCCGTTACTGCCCACAACCGACACAAATTCGTCTTTCGCAACCGAAAGCGAAAACCCGTCGAAAAGCACTTTTTCGTTGATTGTATTTTTGTTGAAGGTTTGACAAATATTTTCGAGTTTAAGCATTTTTTGCCGCCCCTTTCTTTTTTGAAATATCACTGAAAACGAGAGTTAAAACAAACAGAACCGTCACAACAAGGTTCATATCGGACGACTGCAAACCGGAGCTGATTGCAAGCGTAATGCACGCTTTATACACAATCATACCCACCAAAACGCCTGTCGTCACACGCAAAAACTTCATTTTTGAGAATACCGTTGTGCCGATTATAACCGCGGCAAGTCCCATAACGAGCATACCCGTACCGCTTGAAATATCGAACTGTGTGCTTCTTTGGCTGTATATCGCACCTGCAAGTGCAACAAGGCCGTTGCATATCGCAAGACCGATTATTTTAACTTTTCCGGGGTCCTCGGCAAGCGTAATTACAAGCGCCTCGTTTGAGCCTACGCTTTTGAGCAGAAATCCCGATTTTGTGCCGAGATACCAATCCAGCACGTATTTTACAATCACCGCAATCACAAACACCGTCAAAAGCGCGGTGTACGGCTTATATGCGGGCGGCATATTTGGGAAAAGCGAATTTACGGTTGAAAACACCGTGCTTTCGCCCATAAAAAATTCATTCGGTTTGCCGACAATTCGGTAATTCACCGAATAGAGCAGTGTCATTGTGAGAATACCGCTTAAAAGGTCTTTAATTTTGAGTTTAACGTGAAAAAATCCCGTCAGCATACCTGCAAGCGTTCCCGAAACAAACGCACCCAAAAGACCGAGCCACGGGTTTACACCCGAAAGTATCAGTTTTGTAGAAACCGCCGCGCCGAGCGGAAATGTTCCGTCAACCGAAAGGTCGGGAAAGTCCAAAATTTTATATGTAATGTAAATTCCCAGCGCCATTATTCCGAATATAAAGCCTTGTTCCAAAATTCCCGAGGCTATTGATAAAATTCCCATTTTAATCTCCCGTTTAATATCAAGATAATCCGCCGTAAGTTTTCCTCACGGCGGAAATTTTAAATTATTTTGCTTTTGCAAGCGTTTCTGCACTGATTGTAATTCCGAGTGCCTTTGCCGCGTCCTCGTTGAAAGTATATTTTGTTTCTTTCAGTGTTTCAAACGGAATTGTGTCAATCTTTGTGCCTTTGAGCACTTTAGCCGCCATCTCGCCTGCCTGAACGCCGAGTTTTACATAATCAAGACCGGCAGATGCAACACATCCGTTTTTAACCTGTTCTTCCTCCGAACCGAAAACGGGGATTTTCGCCGCGTTTGCTTTTTCCAAAACAACGCCGAGCGCCGCAACAACCGTGTTATCGGTGAGGTTTGAAATGCAGTCAACCTGTGTTAAGATAACGTCCATAACCTGCGGAATTTCAGCCTGTTTTGTGATACCTTTGTCAACAATTTCAAAACCGTAAGTCGGTGCAAGTTTTTTGTATTCCTCAATGGTACTTACCGAGTTTGCCTCGCCCGTGGTGTAGATAATTCCGATTTTTTTAGCGTCGGGCAAAATCTCGCGGATAAGCTTTAACTGGTCCTCAACAGGAAGCTTGTCGCTTATACCTGTTATACCCGGAAGTGCTTCGGTTTCCGATTTTGCAAGTTTAGCCGCAACCGGGTCGGAAATCGCATTGAATATAACCGGGATATTTTTCTCTGCGCAAGATGCGTACAAGGCCTGTGCGGACGGTGTTGCAATACCGCAAACCAAATCTTTGCCTGCGCTTGCGAATGTCTGTGCAATCTGCGTTGCCTTCGACATTTCCGCCTGTGCGTTTACAGTTTCAATTTCGATGTTTTCGCCCTCTTTAAATCCCTCGTTTGCAAGTCCCTGAATAAATCCCTCACGGCAGTTATCAAGCGACGGGTGGTCGGCATACTGTGTTACACCGATTTTGTAGACCTTATCGTTTTTCTCCACGCCTGTTTCGCCGGTCTGATTTGCACCGCAGCCGGTAAACAAAAGCGCCGCCGTACAAACGACACCCACTGCCGACAAAAATTTCTTTCTCATTGTTCCGTTTGTTTTTTTCATTGTAAATCTACCCCTTTTTAAATTTGTTTAGGATTTACATTTGAAAGTTAAAAAAACAAAAACCCTTTCCGCAAGACGAAAAGGGTATATTCAGCATATTAACATAAAACTAATCTACTCTAAACTCGTCTAAACTTAACTTTTCAAAACTAAACTAATCCTAAATCTTGAAGTCATTTTATCACACAAACCTTGTTTTGTCAACACTTTTTTCGAATTTTTTCAACAAAAATTTTAAAAGCGATGCCAAAATACTTGACATCGCTTAAAATTTAAAAATTATACCAATTCGATAATCGCCATTTCAGCAGCATCGCCGCGTCTGGGACCAATCTTTACAATTCTGGTATATCCGCCGTTTCTATCGGCATATTTGGGAGCTATTTCGCCAAACAGCTTTGTAACAACGTCCTCTTTCGTAATATAAGAAAGCGCCTGCCTTCTTGTATGAAGAGTATTTTGTTTACCCAAGGTTATCATTCTTTCAGCCAAGCTTCTTACTTCTTTAGCCTTTGCAACGGTTGTTTCAATTTTGCCGTTTTCCAAAAGCGCAGTTGTAAGGTTTTTCAGCATAGCAATTCTATGATCGGTAGCTTTACCTAATTTTCTTGTACCCGGCATAACACATATACCTCCTTTGCTACTAATATTTTAGTCATCATAAGTTTCTTTTGAGAACACCAATCCCAAAGCGGCAAGTTTTGCGATAACTTCTTCGAGCGATTTTCTGCCGAGGTTTCTCACCTTCATCATTTCGCCTTCGGATTTGTTTACCAAATCTTCAACGGTGTTGATGCCGGCTCTCTTCAAGCAGTTAAACGAACGAACGGAAAGGTCAAGCTCCTCGATTGTGAGTTCCAGAACCTTATCCTTCTTGTTATCCTCTTTTTCAACCATAATATCCTTGTGCTTGATTTCGTCGGTAAGGTCGATAAACAAGCTCATATGGTCGTTTAAGATTTTTGCGCTAAGGCTTAATGCCTCTTCAGGTGTAATTGTACCGTCCGACCAAAGCTCGAGCGAGAGCTTGTCGTAATCGGTCACCTGACCAACACGGGTGTTGGTTACATTATAGTTTACCTTGCAGATGGGCGAATAGATAGAATCAACGGGAATTACGCCGATTATGCTCTGCATATTTTCCTTATTCTTCTCGGCCGAAACGTAGCCTCTGCCGTTCGCAAGAGTAATTTCCATATAAAGCTTTGCATTGTCGTCAAGTGTTGCAATGTGCAAATCTTTGTTGATGATTTCAACTTCGGAGTCGCACTTAATATCGCCTGCGAGAACCTCGCCTGCGCCGGTCGCGTCGATATAAACGGTCTTGGGCACTTCACTGTAAACAATGGTTATAAGCTTTTTGATATTTAAAATTATTTCCGTAACATCTTCTTTAACTCCGGGAATTGTGGAAAACTCGTGGAGTACGCCGTCGATTTTTACGGACGTTGCGGCAGAACCGGGAAGTGACGAAAGCAAAACACGTCTGATTGAGTTGCCTAATGTTATACCGTAGCCTCGCTCAAGAGGTTCAACCTCAAAACGCGCATATGTTCCGTCCTCGCTTCTTTCCACACATTCAACCTTGGGTTTTTCCATTTCTATCATACTTAACAACCCTCCATTCCAGTATTAAAAATAATTTTATGGGGAAGGCTTATTTAGAATACAACTCAACGATTAAGTGTTCCTGAACGTCTAAGTCGATATCTTCCCTGTCGCAAAGGTTAACAACTTTTGCCTGCAATGTATTTCTGTCCAAATCGAGCCATTTCGGAATAACTTTACCGTCGGTCTGTTCCAAAATTGCTTTCATTTTGGGAAGGCTTCTGCTGTTTTCTTTAATTGTGATAACAGCGCCCGGTTTTACGAGGTAAGACGGAATATTAACCTTATGACCGTCAACCGTGAAATGACCGTGTCTTACAAGCTGTCTTGCTTCGGGTCTTGAAAGAGCGAAGCCAAGTCTGTAAACAACGTTGTCCAAACGGCTTTCGAGTATCTGCAAAAGGTTTTCACCGGTGATACCTTTTTTATTGCTTGCCATATCGAAATATTTTTCAAACTGCGATTCCAAAACGCCGTAATATCTCTTTGCTTTCTGTTTTTCTCTCAACTGAATACCGTACTCGGAAAGTTTCTTTCTGCCCTGACCGTGCTGACCGGGAGCATACTGTCTTTTTCCTACGGAACATTTATCACTGTAGCATCTTGCGCCTTTTAAGAAGAGCTTCTGACCCTCGCGGCGGCAAAGACGGCACACAGCATCTGTATATCTAGCCATTTATTGCACCTCCTATATCAAACTCTTCTTCTCTTGGGCGGTCTGCAGCCGTTGTGCGGAATGGGGGTTACGTCTTTAATCATACTAACCTCCAAGCCGGCAGTCTGGAGCGCTCTGATAGCAGCTTCACGTCCTGCGCCGGGACCTTTAACGTAAACTTCAACAGATTTCAAACCGTGCTCCATAGCAGCCTTTGCCGCTGTTTCAGCAGCCATCTGCGATGCGAACGGTGTGCTTTTTCTTGAGCCTCTGAAGCCCAATCCGCCTGAACTTGCCCACGAAAGAGCATTGCCTGCGGTATCTGTGATAGTAACAATCGTGTTATTGAAAGAGGAACGGATATGTGCAGCTCCTTTTTCAACGTTTTTCTTTTCACGTCTTTTACGTGTTCTTTTAACTTGAGCCATTTTAATACCCCTCCCTTTCTATTTCTTTTTGTTAGCCATTGTTTTTCTCGGGCCTTTTCTTGTTCTTGCATTAGTTTTAGATCTCTGACCTCTTACAGGAAGACCTCTTCTGTGACGGAGTCCTCTGTAACAGCCGATCTCAATAAGTCTTTTTATATCAAGCGCTGTTTGACGTCTTAAGTCACCTTCAACGTGATAATCCTTATCAATCGCAGCTCTTAATTTAGAAATCTCGTCCTCTGTTAAGTCTTTAACACGAGTATCGGGATTTATACCTGTTTCACTTAAAATTTTGTTTGAAGATTTTCTGCCGATACCGAAAATATAGGTAAGGCCAATCTCAACTCTTTTCTCGTTAGGCAAATCTACGCCAGCTATTCGAGCCATTCTTACACCTCCTTAAAAATTTAACAAAGCTTATAATTTTAAATTTATATAAAACCTTAAAAGGGGTTACGAAAAATCCGTACAGCCGCCCCCTTTTAGGCTAAAGGCTTGTCATCAACCCTGTTTCTGTTTGTGCTTGGGGTTCTGGCAAATAACCATAACGTTGCCTTTTCTTTTAATAATTTTGCATTTTTCGCAAATAGGTTTTACCGAAGGTCTGACTTTCATAATTTCTCCTCCTGTTCTTTAAAAAATCTCGAAAAATTCTACACTTAAAGGTTTTTCTTATGCGCAAAAAACTGCATTTTCGTCTTGAATGTGCATTTTTCCGGCATTATTTTGCGCGCCAAGTAATTCTTCCTCTTGTAAGGTCATAAGGCGACATTTCAACAGTAACCTTATCGCCCGGCAGAATTCTGATGAAATTCATTCGAAGCTTACCCGAAATATGAGCAAGTATTCTGTGACCGTTTTCAAATTCAACCTGAAACATTGCATTGGGCAGTGCCTCAATGACTGTACCTTCAAGCTCCAATACATCTTCTTTTGCCATAATAAAAACCTCCTTTTACAACATTTTCGTCATTCATTTTCACCCAAAAACGCTTTGATAGCGTGTCTTACTTCTTTGTTTGTAACCTTTCCGGCCGTTTCAAGCTTTTCAGCTATAAACTTATCGGATTTCAAAGCAAGCTTTATATGCTTTAAGCTTTTCTTTTTGGGTGCGCCCACCTTTCTGCCCTTGCCGTCCGCGATGTACGCGAAACCGTCTTTAACGGACAAAATGATGAAACATTTTCCCGAATCTCTGCCGGCAACTGCATATACAAACCCGCCGGGTTGAGCGTCCAACACATATCACCTCTACTTAATTATACAACACGTTAACAAAATCCGCTTACAGTGCGGTTAAAATAATCGGCTCGCCGTCGGTTATCACAATGGTGTTTTCGTAATGCGCCGCATACGATTTATCCTGTGTAACAACCGTCCAGCCGTCGGACAAAACTCTTGTCGCCGCGCCGCCCATATTAACCATAGGTTCAATGGCAAGCGTCATATTACGCATAAGTCTGTTTCCGTGACCGAACTTTCCGTAATTCGGAATTTCGGGGTCTTCGTGAAGATTTCTGCCGACGCCGTGACCGCAGTAATTTTTAACTATACTGTATCCCGCGCTTTCAACATAATCCTGAATTGCAGCCGATATGCTAAAGAGCCTTTCGCCCTGTTTTGCATAACGTATTCCTTCAAAAAAGCTTTTTTCGGTGACGTCGATTAGTCTTGCGGCTTCATCACTGATATTTCCGACAGCATACGTTCTTGCCGCGTCCGAGTGATACCCGTCTTTTATAACCCCGACGTCGATACTTATAATATCGCCGTCTTTAAGGATTTTTGAATGACTGGGTATGCCGTGAATAACCACGTCGTTAATTGAGGAACATATACTGGCGGGAAAACCGTTATAGTTTAAAAATGACGGTTTTGCCTCGGAGCGTAGTATATATTCTTTCGCGATTTTATCAAGCTCGGCGGTAGACACGCCCGGCTTAATGTGCGGCTTTAACACCTCGAAGATGTTTGCCGTAATTCTGCCGGAGCGGCGCATCTTTGCCACCTCGCCTGCTGACTTAATATAAATCATTTTCAATTCTCCAATACTGCTACAATGCTCTTGGTGGTAGCCTCGATTCCATTGCTGCCGCATACCTTGTGAAGAATTTTCTTGCCCTCGTAATAATCTTTCAAAGCCTCGGTCTGCTCGTGGTAGACATCAAGTCTTTTCTTGATTGTTTCGGGTTCGTCATCGGGACGGATTGTAAGAGGCGCACCGCATTTTTCACAGTCATCGCCTTTTGCCGACGGCTTGCTGTCAACGTGATATGTTGACCTGCAGCCCGAGCACTCACGTCTGCCCGAAAGTCTTTTGATAATATCGTCGTCGTCCACTTCGATAGAAATAACCTTGTCTATCGAAATGCCCATATCATAAAGTGCGTCCGCCTGCGCAACAGTTCGCGGAAAACCGTCCAGAATGAAACCGTTTTCGCAATCCTTTTCGGCAAGACGTTTTTTTATGATTTCGATTACTATATCGTCTGACACAAGATTACCGCTCTCAATGATAGCTTTAACCTTATTTCCGAGCTCGGAGCCGCTTTTTATAGCTTCTCTTATAATCGCGCCCGTCGAAATTGTGGGTATGCCGTATTTCTTATTGAGAATTTCAGCCTGCGTTCCTTTGCCCGCACCGGGGGCACCAAGCATAATAATTTTCATAAATATCTCCTGACAAATCAATTTTATCAATCCAAGAAACCTTTATAATGACGCATAAGCATTTGAGATTCAATCTGCTTAACCGTTTCAAGCGCAACGCCGACCAAGATGAGGAGCGACGAACCGCCGAGTGTAAGGTGGAATGCGGTGTATTTTACGACAATCTGCGGCAATACCGCGATAAGTCCCAAGAACACTGCACCTGCCAAGGTGATTTTAACCAAAACTCTGTTAATAAAATCGCTTGTAGGTTTGCCCGGTCTGATACCGGGAATAAATCCGCCGTTCTTCTTCATATTGTTTGCAACTTCAATCGGATTGAACTGAATTGCAGTGTAAAAATATGTGAAGAAGATAATAAGCACAAAGTACAATACAATGTACCACCACGATGTGGTGTTAAAAATCTGAATGTTTTTGCCCATAAACTGTGCAATCGTCTGCGGGAAAGACAAAATCGACATCGCAAAGATAATCGGGATAACGCCTGCCATAGCAACTTTAATCGGAATATGTGTGCTCTGACCGCCGTACATTTTACGTCCTACCATTCTCTTTGCATACTGTACGGGAATTCTTCTTTCAGCATCGTTGATGAATACAACGAGCAAAATCGAAGCCGCCGATACAATTACAATCGCAGCGAGCGAGATAATTCCCTGTGCACCCTGAACTGCCTTGAAGTTGTTAACAAGGCCGATAACAGAGCTCGGAACTCTCGATACGATACCTGCGAAGATGATAATCGAAATACCGTTTCCTACGCCGTACTCGGTGATTTGCTCTCCAAGCCACATAAGAAATGCCGTACCTGCCGTAAACGAGAAGGTAACCAAGATGAACGGTACAACACCGCTGTTGGTTAAACCGCTGCGGAGTGCAAAATACAAACCGGTTGCCTGGATAAACGCCAAAATAACCGTGCCGTATCTTGTCCAGGAAGCAAGTCTTTTTCTTCCTTCTTCGCCCTCTTTGGCAAGACGTTCCGGCTTTAACACCTCGAAGATGTTTGCCGTAATTCTGCCGGAGCGGCGCATCTTTGCCACCTCGCCTGCTGACTTAATATAAATCATTTTCAATTCTCCAATACTGCTACAATGCTCTTGGTGGTAGCCTCGATTCCATTGCTGCCGCATACCTTGTGAAGAATTTTCTTGCCCTCGTAATAATCTTTCAAAGCCTCGGTCTGCTCGTGGTAGACATCAAGTCTTTTCTTGATTGTTTCGGGTTCGTCATCGGGACGGATTGTAAGAGGCGCACCGCATTTTTCACAGTCATCGCCTTTTGCCGACGGCTTGCTGTCAACGTGATATGTTGACCTGCAGCCCGAGCACTCACGTCTGCCCGAAAGTCTTTTGATAATATCGTCGTCGTCCACTTCGATAGAAATAACCTTGTCTATCGAAATGCCCATATCATAAAGTGCGTCCGCCTGCGCAACAGTTCGCGGAAAACCGTCCAGAATGAAACCGTTTTCGCAATCCTTTTCGGCAAGACGTTTTTTTATGATTTCGATTACTATATCGTCTGACACAAGATTACCGCTCTCAATGATAGCTTTAACCTTATTTCCGAGCTCGGAGCCGCTTTTTATAGCTTCTCTTATAATCGCGCCCGTCGAAATTGTGGGTATGCCGTATTTCTTATTGAGAATTTCAGCCTGCGTTCCTTTGCCCGCACCGGGGGCACCAAGCATAATAATTTTCATAAATATCTCCTGACAAATCAATTTTATCAATCCAAGAAACCTTTATAATGACGCATAAGCATTTGAGATTCAATCTGCTTAACCGTTTCAAGCGCAACGCCGACCAAGATGAGGAGCGACGAACCGCCGAGTGTAAGGTGGAATGCGGTGTATTTTACGACAATCTGCGGCAATACCGCGATAAGTCCCAAGAACACTGCACCTGCCAAGGTGATTTTAACCAAAACTCTGTTAATAAAATCGCTTGTAGGTTTGCCCGGTCTGATACCGGGAATAAATCCGCCGTTCTTCTTCATATTGTTTGCAACTTCAATCGGATTGAACTGAATTGCAGTGTAAAAATATGTGAAGAAGATAATAAGCACAAAGTACAATACAATGTACCACCACGATGTGGTGTTAAAAATCTGAATGTTTTTGCCCATAAACTGTGCAATCGTCTGCGGGAAAGACAAAATCGACATCGCAAAGATAATCGGGATAACGCCTGCCATAGCAACTTTAATCGGAATATGTGTGCTCTGACCGCCGTACATTTTACGTCCTACCATTCTCTTTGCATACTGTACGGGAATTCTTCTTTCAGCATCGTTGATGAATACAACGAGCAAAATCGAAGCCGCCGATACAATTACAATCGCAGCGAGCGAGATAATTCCCTGTGCACCCTGAACTGCCTTGAAGTTGTTAACAAGGCCGATAACAGAGCTCGGAACTCTCGATACGATACCTGCGAAGATGATAATCGAAATACCGTTTCCTACGCCGTACTCGGTGATTTGCTCTCCAAGCCACATAAGAAATGCCGTACCTGCCGTAAACGAGAAGGTAACCAAGATGAACGGTACAACACCGCTGTTGGTTAAACCGCTGCGGAGTGCAAAATACAAACCGGTTGCCTGGATAAACGCCAAAATAACCGTGCCGTATCTTGTCCAGGAAGCAAGTCTTTTTCTTCCTTCTTCGCCCTCTTTGGCAAGACGTTCCAAAGCAGGGATTGCAACTGTCAAAAGCTGAATTATAATCGACGAGTTGATGTACGGGGTAATACTCATTGCAAAAATGGTTGCATTACCGAACGCACCGCCCGAGAACAAATCGAGCATACCGAAAAGGTTATTGCCCTCGCCTATCATACTCTGAAGCGCGCCTCTGTCAAGACCGGGGACCGGAATATAGGAACCGAGTCTGAATACCGCAATCATAAACAGAGTAAACAAAATCTTTTTTCTAAGGTCCGGGATTTTCCAAGCATTTCTAATGGTCTGAAACACCTTACATCACCTCAGCCTTTCCTCCGGCTGCTTCAATCTTCTCCTTAGCAGCTTCTGTAAACTTCGCAGCCTTAACTGTGAGTTTAACGTTTATTTCACCGTTACCCAACACTTTAACGCCGTCGCAAACCTTTTTAATGATTCCGGCTTCCTTCAAAGCTTGAGCGTCTACAACTGCACCGGATTCAAATTTATTCAAATCTGAAATTTTTACTTCAACATATTCCTTAGCAAAGATATTTGTAAAGCCGCGTTTCGGCAATCTTCTGTAAATAGGCATCTGACCGCCTTCAAAGCCGACTCTTACACCGCCGCCGCTTCTGGCATTCTGTCCTTTATGACCTCTGCCCGATGTTTTTCCGCTGCCCGAACCGTGACCTCTGCCGACTCTCTTTCTGTCCTTAACAGCGCCTTTGCTTGGAGCAAGTTCAAATAATTTCATACAAGACACCTCCTTTTAGTTTATATTTCCTCAACCTTAACCAAGTGCTTGATTTTTGTAACCATACCTCTGATTTGAGGACAATCTTCATGTGTTTTTTCATCTCGTATTTTCTTAAGGCCCAAAGCGGCTACGGTTGCAATCTGGTCTTTTTTGCAGCCGTGGAAGCTTTTAACCAAAGTTACTTTAATCTTTGCCATTTTCATTTCCTCCTGCAATATTTTTTAGCGTACCTGCTAAATTAACCCAACAATTCTTCAACCGATTTGCCTCTTAATTTAGCCACTTCTTCAGCAACCATCATTTCTTTGAGGCCCTCAATCGTCGCATTAACCATATTGCGCGGATTGTTTGAACGCAGAGATTTTGTTCTGATATTCTTAATACCGGCAAGCTCGAGCACTGCTCTTACACCGCCGCCGGCGATAACGCCTGTACCTAAACCGGCAGGTTTTAAAAGCACTCTGCCCGCACCGAAAACGCCGATTTTCTCGTGCGGAATAGTTGTGTTTACAATCGGTACTGTAATCATATTCTTTTTAGCATCGTCAATCGCTTTTCTGACTGCATCGGGAATTTCAGCAGCTTTGCCGGTGCCTGCGCCGACATGACCGTTCTCGTCGCCGACAACAACCAAAACGCTGAATCTAAAGGTTCTGCCGCCTTTAACAACCTTTGCAACACGATTTATGCTAACAATTTTTTCTTTTAATTCCATAGCGTTTACATCAATGTTTTCCATAAAAGCTGTTAACCTCCTTTTAGAGTAATGTATAAATTTCAAAAATTAGAATTTAAGACCGCCTTCTCTTGCACCTTCCGCAAGAGCCGCTACACGGCCGTGATATATATATCCGCCTCTGTCGAATACAACTTCGCTGATACCTTTTTCAAGAGCTTTTTTAGCTACGAGTGCGCCAACTTCTTTTGCAGCGTCTTTGTTTCCGCCTGCTTCCATATCAAGCGAGGAAGCCGCAACGAGTGTTGTGCCTGTTGTATCGTCGATAATTTGAGCATAGATATTTTTAAGACTTCTGTATACGTTAAGTCTGGGACGTTCCGCCGTACCCGAGATAGTTTTGCGGACTCTTTTATGTCTGCGCAATCTTGATACGTTACTGCTCTGTTTCTTTATCATAAAAGCTTATGCTCCTTTCTTAAACTTTTCAAAGACCGTACAATTATTTTTTAGCGCCGGTCTTACCTTCTTTTCTTCTGATAACTTCATCAGCATACTTGATACCTTTGCCCTTGTAGGGTTCGGGAAGTCTTTTTTCTCTGATTTTAGCTGCTACCTCACCGACAATCTGATTGTCAATACCTTTAACAATGATTGTGTTCGGATCGGGAACCTCCAATGTGTAATCATCAGAATCTTCAACCTCAACGGGGTGCGAATAGCCAAGGTTTAAAACAACCTTTTTACCCTGTTTTGCGGCTCTGTAACCAACACCGTTAATCTGTAAAGTTTTTGAAAAGCCTTCGGTTACGCCCGTCACCATATTTGCCAAAAGCGACCTTGTAAGACCGTGCAAAGCTTTGTGCGCCTTATCCTCGGAAGGTCTTTCAACAACCAAAACCGCGCCTTCGGTTTTTATAATCATATCCCTGTGGAGTTTCTTTGTCAATGTACCTTTAGGGCCTTTGACGATAACCTCGTTATCGGGATTTATTTTAACTTCTACACCGCTTGGAATGTCAATCGGTGCTCTGCCTATTCTTGACAATGTGTTCACCTCCAATTAGTAAAAATACTACCAAATAAATGCCAAAACTTCGCCGCCTACGTTATTCTTTCTCGCGTCTTTGTCTGTCATAATACCCTTTGAAGTGGATACAATGGCAATACCAAGACCTCTCAAAACTCTAGGCATTTCTTCTTTGTTGGCATAAACCCTGAGACCGGGCTTGCTCACTCTTTTAATGCCGGTAATAACTTTAGTTTTGTTAGCGCCGTACTTAAGAGTAACTTTAATAACGCCCTGTTTACCGTCATCTATAACTTCATAACCGTTTATATAACCTTCATCGTCAAGAATTTTAGCGATTGCAACTTTCATTTTAGAAGAAGGGATTAAAACTGATTCATGTTTTGATGAATTTGCGTTTCTGATACGGGTAAGCATATCAGCGATAGGATCGGTTATCTGCATATTGTGCTACCTCCTTTTTAAAATCTAATCCGAATATATTTTTTCAAAGCCTTACCAGCTTGCTTTTCTTACGCCGGGGATTTGACCTTTGTAAGCCAATTCTCTGAAGCAAATACGGCAAATACCGTATTTTCTGAGGTATGCGTGAGGTCGTCCGCATATTTTGCATCTGTTGTATTCTCTTGTAGAATACTTCTGCTTTTTCTGCTGTTTTAATACCATCGCTTTTTTAGCCACGATTTATTTCCTCCTCTCACGCTCTGATGAACGGAGCACCCATAAGTGTTAAAAGTTCGCGTGCTTCTTCATCTGTTTTTGCGGTAGTTACCATAATAATGTCCATACCTCTGATTTTGTCGATTTTATCGTAATCGATTTCAGGGAATATGAGCTGCTCTTTAATACCGAGAGAATAGTTTCCTCTGCCGTCGAAAGAGTTGGGGTTGATACCTCTGAAGTCTCTTACACGGGGAAGAGCGATATTGAAGAGTCTGTCAAGGAACTCATACATCTTATCTTTGCGGAGTGTAACCTTGCAGCCGATATTCATACCCTCTCTGATTTTAAAGTTAGCAACCGAATTGCGTGCCTTTGTTACCACGGGAGCCTGACCTGTGATAAGCGCAAGGTCGTTAACCGCTGCGTCCAAAGCTTTAGAGTTGTCTTTAGCTTCGCCGACGCCGATATTTATAACGATTTTTTCTAATTTAGGAATTTCCATCGGGCTTTTGTAGCCGAATTTTTCCATAAGCGCTTTTTTAACTTCGTTTTCGTAATGCGCATTTAATCTGCTTGCCATAAGCGAAAATCCTCCTCTCTTAATTAGTTATCAAAAACTTCCAAGCAATTTTTGCAAACTCTTGCCTTCTCGCCGTCAGCCAAAATCTTGTGACCGATACGAGTCGGTTTTCCGCACTTGTTGCAAACGTGCATAACCTTGCAGGCATAAATCGGAGCTTCCTGGTGGATAATTCCGCCCGGATCTGTCTGGCTCTTGGGCTTTTTGTGCTTTGTAGCCATATTCACGCCTTCAACGATTACTTTTCTTTCTTTGGGAATAACGCTTAAAACTTTACCCTTTTTGCCTTTGTCAACACCGGATAAAACAATAACGTCGTCCCCTTTTTTAATATGAACTTTAGTTCTCATTAACCAAAACGCCTCCTTGTCTTATAAAACTTCGGGTGCCAAAGACAATATCTTCATATACTCTTTTTCCCTTAATTCACGGGCGATGGGTCCGAATATACGAGTTCCTTTCGGAGTTTTATCATCTCTGATTATAACAGCCGCATTTTCATCAAATTTAATATATGTGCCGTCTGCTCTTCTTAAGCCTTTAACGCTTCTTACAACAACGGCTTTAACAACTTCGCCTTTTTTTACAACACCGCCTGGTGTTGCTTTTTTAACCGAAGCAATAATAGTGTCACCAATGTTGGCAAATCTTCTTTTGCTGCCGCCGAGCACTCTGATGCACATAATTTCTTTCGCACCTGTGTTATCGGCAACTTTTAACAAAGTTTGTTGCTGTATCACTACAAACCTCTCCTTTCCGAGTATTATTGAGCTTTCTCTAAAATCTCAACCAATCTCCAGCGTTTGTCTTTGGAAATAGGTTTGGTTTCCATAACTTTAACCTTATCGCCGATCTTTGCAACGCCTTCTTCATCGTGAGCTTTTAATTTATAAGTTCTTTTAACGATTTTGCCGTACAAGCTGTGTTTAACGTTGTATTCAATGGCAACAACGATTGTTTTGTCCATTTTGTCGCTTACAACTTTGCCTATACGAACTTTTCTGTAATTACGTTCCACTTTGCTTAAATCCTCCTTTTTACAAAATAAAATACGGTTTTTCCTTCAGAATTATCTTATCTGCCAATCAGAATTACATTAAACAGATTGTTTTAACTCTCTTTCGCGAAGGACTGTTTTTATTTTTGCAATCGTTCTTTTAACCTCTGTTACTCTTTTGGGATTGTCAAGCTGGTTTGTAGCAAGCTGAAATCTCAAATTGAATAATTCGGCTTTAAGCTCTGTGAGCTTCTGCTCCAATTCCATATCTGCAAAATCTCTGATTTCATTAACTTTCACTCGAATCACCGTCACTTTCCTGAGATTGGCGGGAAACAATTTTACATTTTACCGGAAGCTTGTGCATAGCAAGACGGAGCGCCTCTTTTGCAACATCTTCACTAATGCCGCCGATTTCAAACATTACTCTGCCCGGTTTAACAACAGCTACCCAGTATTCGGGTGAACCTTTACCGCTACCCATACGAGTTTCAGCAGGTTTTTCCGTTACCGGCTTGTCGGGGAATATTTTAATCCAAACCTGACCGCCTCTTTTGATATAACGTGTCATTGCAATTCTGGCAGCCTCAATCTGGTTGCTTGTAATCCAAGCGGGTTCCAAAGCCTGAATACCATACTCGCCGTGGCTTACTTTATTTCCTCTTGTTGCTTTACCGGTCATACGACCTCTCATAACTCTTCTGTATTTTACTCTTTTAGGTAACAACATAGATTATTTACCTCCTTCGCCTTTAGCGGCAGCCGGCTTGCTGGGTTTGTTTGATTTAAGAACTTCGCCTTTGTAAATCCAAACCTTAACGCCGATTTTGCCGTAAGTTGTATCAGCTTCATAGAAACCGTAGTCAATGTCGGCTCTCAAAGTCTGAAGCGGAATAGTACCTTCGTGATACTGTTCGCATCTTGCAATTTCAGCACCGCCCAAACGTCCCGAAACAGAGGTTTTGATACCTTTAACGCCGAGCTTCATAGCTCTCTGCATACACTGTTTCATAGCACGTCTGAAGGAAATACGTCTTTCAAGCTGTGCAGCAATATTTTCTGCAACGAGCTGTGCGTTTGCTTCAGCACCTTTAACCTCAACGATATTGATAATAACGTTTTTATTGATGAGTTTTTCTACGTTTGCCTTAATTTTGTCTTTTTCTGCGCCGCCTCTGCCGATGATGATACCGGGTTTAGCCGAGAAAATGTTAATTCTTACTTTATTGTCGTTTCTTTCGATTTCAATTTTTGCAATACCTGCAGCAAAAAGTGATTTCTTAAGGAACTTTCTGATTTTATAATCTTCTACGAGATTATCACCAAAGTCTTTTTTATTAGCGTACCATTTGGAATCCCAATCTTTGATAACGCCTACTCTTAATCCGTGCGGATGTACTTTTTGGCCCAAAACTCTTACCTCCTTCTTATTCTTTCTCTTTCAATACAACAGTAATATGGCTTGTTCTTTTTCTTATTCTGAACGCTCTGCCCTGTGCTCTGGGCTGAACTCTCTTTAATGTCGGACCCTGATTTGCGAAAATCTCGGCAACATAAAGTTTTTCAACGTCCATATTATGATTATTTTCTGCGTTCGCAACAGCAGATTTTAAAAGTTTTTCAACTATTTCGGCAGCAGCCTTGGGTGTGAATTTCAAAATTGCAAGTGCCTCGCCGACAGATTTGTTTCTGATTAAATCAATAACGATTTTAACTTTTCTCGAAGAAATGCGAGCATAGCTAACTTTTGCTCTTGCTTCGCTTGAAACTGTCTGTTCCATTAAATAAATCCTCCTCTCAAGTAATAGGATATTTTATTAAAATTACTTAACTCCGGTTGTTTTTGCGCCTGCGTGACCTTTAAAAGTTCTTGTGGGTGCAAATTCGCCGAGCTTATGACCGACCATATCCTCGCTCACATAAACCGGAACGTGTTTTCTGCCGTCATAAACCGCGATTGTGTGTCCTACCATTTCAGGGAAAATTGTGGACGCTCTCGACCAGGTTTTGATAACTCTCTTTTCACCTGCGTCGTTCATATCAATAATTCTTTTTAAAAGACGTTCTTCGACAAAGGGACCTTTTTTAACCGATCTGCCCATTGATAAACCTCCTTCCGAAATATAAAAATAAGTTTTATATTATTTTGCGTTTCTTCTCTTAACGATAAATTTGTTGCTCTGTTTCTTCTTGTTACGTGTTTTGTAACCGAGTGTGGGTTTACCCCAGGGAGTAACAGGGCTCGGCATACCGACAGGAGATTTACCTTCACCGCCGCCGTGGGGGTGATCACAGGGGTTCATAACAACACCGCGGACGGTAGGTCTCCAACCCATATGTCTTTTTCTTCCGGCTTTACCGATAGAAATATTTTCGTGGTCGAGGTTGCTTACCTGACCGATTGTAGCTCTGCAGTCAATTCTTATCATTCTAACTTCGCCCGAAGGAAGTCTTACCTGGGCAAATTTGCCCTCTTTAGCCATAAGCTGTGCACAGTTTCCGGCACTTCTTACAAGCTGACCGCCCTTATTCGGAGCAAGCTCGATATTGTGAATTAAGGTACCAACGGGGATGTCTGCAATCATAAGCGCGTTACCCGGCTTAATATCAGCGTCAGATCCCGAACGTACAACGTCACCTACTTTGAGTGTGTAAGGAGCGATGATGTAGCTCTTTACGCCGTCCTCATATTCGATAAGCGCAATGTTTGCCGATCTGTTGGGATCGTACTCGATTGCGATAACGTTAGCGTTCATACCGTCTTTGTTTCTCTTAAAATCTATAACTCTGTATTTTCTCTTGTTCCCGCCGCCTCTGTGACGAACAGTAATTCTGCCGTAAGAGTTTCTGCCTGAATTCTTTTTAAGAGGTTCAAGCAACGATTTTTCCGGCTCTGCCTTTGTGATTTCCTCAAAGGTTGACACCGTCATAAATCTGCGTGCAGGAGAAGTAGGATTAAATTTTTTAATCGCCATTTTCGTTACACTCCTTTTTCGTTATTAAGCCAAGCCTTCAAAGAATTCAATCGTCTTGGAGTCAGCCGAAAGTTTAACGGTTGCCTTTTTCCAATCCGCTCTTTTACCCGAAGTTGCTCCCATTCTCTTAATTTTTCCGAGAACATTCGATGTTGTGACAGACACAACCTTTACATTGAAGATTTCTTCAACGGCTCTTTTGATTTCAATTTTGTTGGCGTCTTTTCTAACCTCGAAGGTGTATTTTTTATCAGCCAACTGATCCATACTCTTTTCAGAGATTATCGGTCTAATGATGATGTCGTGTGCAAACATTATGCGAACACCTCCTCAATCTTTGCTACCGCTTCTTTAGCGATAATAAGCTGGTCGTGACTTAAAATATCGTAAACGTTCAAAACATTTACAAATGTAGGTGTAACGCCTTTGATGTTTCTTGCCGATTTAACGATTAAATCGTCCTTGTCGCAAGTAACGATAAGCGCCTTTGAGTTAACATCAAGACTCTTAAGCATATTAGCGATAACACTTGTTTTGTAGCCTTCAACCTTCATATCTTCAACAACTTTGATTTCGTCCTCCAAAACCTTTGCGCTGAGCGCCGATTTAAGAGCAACTCTTTTAAGTTTTTTGTTGAGAGTGTAGCTGTAATCTCTGGGTTTGGGACCTAATGCGATACCGCCCTTAATCCACTGTGTAGCCCTGATACTGCCCTGTCTTGCACGGCCTGTACCTTTCTGACGCCACGGTTTGATACCGCCGCCCGAAACCTCTGAACGAGTTTTGGTGCTCTGCGTGCCCTGTCTTTGATTTGCAAGATAGTTAACGACAACCTGATGCAAAGCGCTTTTGTTTACTTCCTGACCGAATACCGCTTCGTTCAGCTCGATGTCGCCGACAGATTTGTTTCTGATTAAATCAATAACGATTTTAACTTTTCTCGAAGAAATGCGAGCATAGCTAACTTTTGCTCTTGCTTCGCTTGAAACTGTCTGTTCCATTAAATAAATCCTCCTCTCAAGTAATAGGATATTTTATTAAAATTACTTAACTCCGGTTGTTTTTGCGCCTGCGTGACCTTTAAAAGTTCTTGTGGGTGCAAATTCGCCGAGCTTATGACCGACCATATCCTCGCTCACATAAACCAGAACGTGTTTTCTGCCGTCATAAACCGCGATTGTGTGTCCTACCATTTCAGGGAAAATTGTGGACGCTCTCGACCAGGTTTTGATAACTCTCTTTTCACCTGCGTCGTTCATATCAATAATTCTTTTTAAAAGACGTTCTTCGACAAAGGGACCTTTTTTAACCGATCTGCCCATTGATAAACCTCCTTCCGAAATATAAAAATAAGTTTTATATTATTTTGCGTTTCTTCTCTTAACGATAAATTTGTTGCTCTGTTTCTTCTTGTTACGTGTTTTGTAACCGAGTGTGGGTTTACCCCAGGGAGTAACAGGGCTCGGCATACCGACAGGAGATTTACCTTCACCGCCGCCGTGGGGGTGATCACAGGGGTTCATAACAACACCGCGGACGGTAGGTCTCCAACCCATATGTCTTTTTCTTCCGGCTTTACCGATAGAAATATTTTCGTGGTCGAGGTTGCTTACCTGACCGATTGTAGCTCTGCAGTCAATTCTTATCATTCTAACTTCGCCCGAAGGAAGTCTTACCTGGGCAAATTTGCCCTCTTTAGCCATAAGCTGTGCACAGTTTCCGGCACTTCTTACAAGCTGACCGCCCTTATTCGGAGCAAGCTCGATATTGTGAATTAAGGTACCAACGGGGATGTCTGCAATCATAAGCGCGTTACCCGGCTTAATATCAGCGTCAGATCCCGAACGTACAACGTCACCTACTTTGAGTGTGTAAGGAGCGATGATGTAGCTCTTTACGCCGTCCTCATATTCGATAAGCGCAATGTTTGCCGATCTGTTGGGATCGTACTCGATTGCGATAACGTTAGCGTTCATACCGTCTTTGTTTCTCTTAAAATCTATAACTCTGTATTTTCTCTTGTTCCCGCCGCCTCTGTGACGAACAGTAATTCTGCCGTAAGAGTTTCTGCCTGAATTCTTTTTAAGAGGTTCAAGCAACGATTTTTCCGGCTCTGCCTTTGTGATTTCCTCAAAGGTTGACACCGTCATAAATCTGCGTGCAGGAGAAGTAGGATTAAATTTTTTAATCGCCATTTTCGTTACACTCCTTTTTCGTTATTAAGCCAAGCCTTCAAAGAATTCAATCGTCTTGGAGTCAGCCGAAAGTTTAACGGTTGCCTTTTTCCAATCCGCTCTTTTACCCGAAGTTGCTCCCATTCTCTTAATTTTTCCGAGAACATTCGATGTTGTGACAGACACAACCTTTACATTGAAGATTTCTTCAACGGCTCTTTTGATTTCAATTTTGTTGGCGTCTTTTCTAACCTCGAAGGTGTATTTTTTATCAGCCAACTGATCCATACTCTTTTCAGAGATTATCGGTCTAATGATGATGTCGTGTGCAAACATTATGCGAACACCTCCTCAATCTTTGCTACCGCTTCTTTAGCGATAATAAGCTGGTCGTGACTTAAAATATCGTAAACGTTCAAAACATTTACAAATGTAGGTGTAACGCCTTTGATGTTTCTTGCCGATTTAACGATTAAATCGTCCTTGTCGCAAGTAACGATAAGCGCCTTTGAGTTAACATCAAGACTCTTAAGCATATTAGCGATAACACTTGTTTTGTAGCCTTCAACCTTCATATCTTCAACAACTTTGATTTCGTCCTCCAAAACCTTTGCGCTGAGCGCCGATTTAAGAGCAACTCTTTTAAGTTTTTTGTTGAGAGTGTAGCTGTAATCTCTGGGTTTGGGACCTAATGCGATACCGCCCTTAATCCACTGTGTAGCCCTGATACTGCCCTGTCTTGCACGGCCTGTACCTTTCTGACGCCACGGTTTGATACCGCCGCCCGAAACCTCTGAACGAGTTTTGGTGCTCTGCGTGCCCTGTCTTTGATTTGCAAGATAGTTAACGACAACCTGATGCAAAGCGCTTTTGTTTACTTCCTGACCGAATACCGCTTCGTTCAGCTCGATGTCGCCGACTTTATTTCCGTCCATTTTATATAAACCTACTTTAGGCATATTTTAGTCCTCCTTTCTAAAAATCTTATTTGCTTTTAACTGTGTTTACTATTTTCAACAATCCGCCTTTAGGGCCGGGAACTGCTCCTTTAATGAGAAGAAGGTTGTTTTCAGCGTCTGCCTTAACAACGTCAAGGTTCTGAATTGTAACCTTTTCAACACCCATATGTCCGGGGAGCTTTTTGTTTTTCATAACTCTCGAAGGAGTTGAACAAGCACCCATAGAACCTACGCCTCTGTGATAGCCTGAGCCGTGCGACATAGGGCCTCTGTGAGTTCCCCATCTTTTTGTTGTGCCGGCAAAACCTTTACCTTTGCTCGTACCGGTAACGTCGATTTTATCGCCTGCGGCAAATACATCAGCTTTAATCTCGTCGCCGACATTGTATTCAACGCCGCCGTCAAATCTGAACTCTCTTAAAGTTTTCTTATAGCTGACGCCCGCTTTGTCAAAATGACCTTTCAAAGGCTTGTTTACCTTTCTTTCGGGAATGTCGGTAAAACCAACCTGAACCGCTTTGTAGCCGTCGTTTTCAACAGTTTTAAGCTGTGTAACGGTTACAGGACCTGCAAGAACAACGGTAACGGGAATTACTGTGCCGTCTTCTGCAAAAACTTGAGTCATTCCAAGCTTTTTTCCTAAAATTGCTTTTTGCATAATTTTCTTCCTCCTGATTCGGTTATTGGTTGAAGATATTCTCTCCAACATTGACCGACTGCACTTTTTTCTGCAGTCACGCTGTCTTATACCTTGATGTTAAAATTCAATCACACCTGCTTGATTTCAATATCAACGCCTGCGGGCAATGAAATTTTAAGCAATGTGTCGATTGTTTTTGAAGTGGGTTCAAGAATGTCAATCAATCTTTTGTGAGTTCTCATTTCGAACTGTTCACGGGAATCTTTATACTTGTGAACCGCACGCAGGATTGTAACGATTTCTTTCTTTGTCGGAAGCGGGATAGGGCCCGAAACTTTAGCGCCCGTTCTCTGCGCTGTTTCCACAATTTTCTGTGCCGACTGGTCAACCAACTGATGGTCATAAGCTTTAAGCTTAATTCTGATTTTCTGATTAGCCATTTGTAGTACCTCCTTATCGTAATTTTGTTGTGCATTACGACATCACAAACAGTACACATAGCCGTGTGTTTCACGCTTTTTGCATTATAAATCCCGGTTTTGACACGTGCAAACCGGGCATAATACAACACAAAAATATTGTACTGTGATGCAAGCCGCCCGAGTTCAATGATTCGGACATTCTCCGCGGAAATTGGCGTATTGCCGTAACCTCCCGCATCATCGTATGTCAAGCCACACTCGTATATTTTACATCATATACAACATTTTTGCAAGTTTTTTTTAACTTTTAACACCGAAAACGGCATATTTTTCAAAATTTCGTTAAATATACACAAAATATATTTGCAGATATATAAAATTTATGTGCATAATTTCGTCATTTTTAACGAAAAAGCAGGCAAAATCAGCTCTTTTCCGCCGCTTTTCACGCTCTCGGGTGAGCTTTTGTGTAAACGTCCTTAATTCTCGGACGTGCAAGGCGCGAATACATTTGAGTTGAGGCAATATCGCTGTGTCCGAGCATCTCCTGCACCGCCGAAAGCGACGCGCCGTTTTCTATAAGATGCGCCGCGAATGAATGGCGGAGCGTATGCGGTGTGATGTCCTTGTCGATATTCGCTTTTTTCGCATATTCTTTTATAATTTTCCAAAATCCCTGACGCGTGATTTTTGTTCCGCTGCAATTTACAAAAAGCTTTTTCTCGCCCTCGCTTTTTATCATATAAAACCTTGCGTACTGCAAATAGTCGGCGAGCGCGGCAATGCACGGCGCACCGAGCGGAACAATTCTCGCGTGCGGAAGCGACACGCATTTTACAAATCCCAAATCAATGTCAACGTCGTCAACGCCGAGCGACACAAGCTCCGACACTTTCATTCCCGACGCATACATAAGTTCGAGCATAGCTTTGTCGCGCTTGCCCTTAAACGTCGACTGCGACGGCTGGCTCAAAAGCAGGTCAACTTCCTCCACCGTGAGAATATCAGGAAGTTTTTTGTCACCCTTGGGAAGCTTTAATCTGTAAACAGGGTTGTCCCTCGTTTTTCCTTCCTTTAGAAGATACTTGTAGAACATACGTATCCCGGCAACCGCCCTCGTCACGCTGGACGGAGCCTTTCCGCTCCGTTCGAGATACATAACGTACGACAAAACATTCTGCCTCGTCGCCTTTGTAACGTCAACAAGGTTGTCCTTCGCATAAACCATATATTGCTTTATATCGCGCATATAAGCCTGAACAGTGCTTTTTGACGAGCTTCGTTCAGACTGCATATATTCGGCAAAATCGTCAAGTAAATCCGCCATCTTTTTATCCTTTCGTAAGGCTTTATGCCCCGTATAACAACTAAAATATTCCTTTTACAACAAATTCCGACACAAAACTGTCGGTTAAATCAATAATGCTCATAGCCGCCCACATTGCCGACATCGAAAGCGCAAACGGCACAAGCTCTTTTTTGCGTCTTGCTGTATTTTTATGGCACATAAACGCAAAACGCACGCAAAATCCGCACATCAGAAACATAACGGGAATTAAAAACACGAGCGACGGTATAAATGACGAAAAAATAAAAAGCGCACCTTTTGAGCCGAACGCTTTTAATATAAATCCTGCCGCAAATCCCGTTGTAAAGCCTTTAAATCCCACCGCGGCAAAGCATACCGGCATTGTAAAGACAAACATCGCACAAAATCCGCACACAAAGACGAGTTCAAAATTTTTAACCGCGCATTTTCTGAAAACCTCCGCGTGCGCGATTTTCTGCGCACTGCCGAAAAAACTTTCCGCATATTCTTTAAGTGACGAAAGCTCACCGCCCTCAATGCCTGCCGCGCCGAGCGCACCGATGCACACGCCGATTACAAACAGCACAAATGCCGTTATATATATGTAAGAATTCCGTTTTAAATATTCTGCCGCACGTTTCATTTTCCCACTCCTCATATGTTTTAATAATAAATTATATGAGGAGAAGGACAAAATATAACCTTATTTTTTGCTCATTTCAACAGATTTGTCGGTGCATTTCTGAACCGCGCTCATCACCGCGTGACGGAAACCCGTTTTTTCAAGGTCGATTACCGCGTCAATGGTTGTACCGGCGGGCGAGCAGACCATATCCTTCAAAATGCCGGGGTGAAGTCCTGTTTCGAGCATCATTTTTGCCGAGCCGAGCACCGTCTGCGCCGCGAGCGTATACGAATTTTTTCGGTCAACGCCGTTTTTCACAAGTGCGTCCGCCATAGCCTCGATAAACATAAACACGTATGCCGGGCCGCTCCCGTTAACCGCAATAGCCTTGTTGATGTAATCCTCGCTCATAATGCACATTTTGCCAGACGACTCAAAAATCAGTTTTACAATTTCCATATCGCTGTCCGGCAAACCGTCATCGGGGCAAACAACGCTCATACCCTCGCCCACGCAAAGCGGAAGATTGGGCATAACGCGCACAAGTTTTACATCGCCGAGTTTTTCTTTTATATAATCCTTTGTAATTCCTGCCGCAATTGATATAAAAAGCTTGTCCTTGTAGTCGGCGTTTTTCACCTCCGCAAGCACTGTTTCAAACATATTCGGCTTAACGCACAAAACGATAACACCGCTCGGATTTACCAAATCCGCAATGCTTTCCTTATAATTAACCGCCAGATTTTCATTCTTTTTTATATCATAGGCATTTACGGTATCGGTTTTGCCGATAACTCCGCCGATTATCGCGGAACCCATATTGCCCGTTCCTATAAATCCCAAAATTTTGTTTGTCATAAAAATCACCGTTTCTTATATGAATATAAGTTTATTTTAGCACAATTTAAATTTTTTGTATATAGAAATTTAAAATTTTTTAAAAAATTTTTAAAATTTACGGAACTTTTTTAAGCTTCAAACGTCTAATAAGTGATAACAAAAAAATAAAAGCATTTTGAATTTGCTTACGGCAAAACGAAAAATGCAAAAAGAAAGGAAGTACATAATATGAAAAAGAAAATCTTGGCTTTAACACTTGCACTTACCATTCCTGCATCTGCGATTGCCGCATTTGCAAACTCCGACGAATCCGCAAATTACGACGACCTCGTAGTTACCCTCCCTGCCACCGAGGCTGATGCTGCGCCCGTTTACGACGGCGGCGACCCCAACCTCACAGCAGCGCTCACCTCATTGGAAAAAGATTCAATTCCCGTTGCAGCAGACGAAAATCAAATTGGTGAAAACGGCATTATGCTTATTTCGGAGAACGGCGAAGAAGGCGTGCCCTATAAAGCGGAAGCGGTTACGCTTTCGAAAATTGTTTTCGGCACGGACGGCGCTGAAATCAAGGGCGCTCCCGTTGTTAAAGACGGTGTTGTTATGCTCCCCCTGCGTGAACTTGCAGAGGCTGACGGCTTGACCGTTGAATGGGAGGAAGACACCAACACCGCGGTACTTAATTCAGGAATGTTCTCGGTTACGCTCGGCGAAAACAAATACATCAAAGGCAGAATGAAAGCTCTCGAGCTTGATTGCGCGCCCGTTCTTGTTGATGACAAAACATACGTCCCGGCAAGCTTTTTTACCGACGTTTTGGATAAATACATTGAGGTGAAGAACGGCGAATTGCACATTACCGATATGATTACCAAAGGCGAAGCCGAAACAAACAACACGGTTGAAGCGGGAAAATCCGACGAAAAAGTAACAATCGCAGTTGGAAAATCGGATAAACAATAATTAGCTTTAACGGCAAATTTCTGCCATATCAAATTCATAACACCCTTACAAGGCGTCCTGCAAAATTTGCGGGGCGTTTTGTACTTTTATAATTTGCTCTTTCATAACCGGCACTGCACCGCCGTTCAAGAACATACGAACATAAAAATTGCACATCAGCTCAAAAAAGCACAACAGAAAAAGCCTTTCCGATAAACGGAAAGGCTTTTAATTATTGTTTTAACAAACCGAAAATCGATTAGTTAAGTTCGTTGATTTTAGCCTGTGCAGCCGCAAGACGTGCGATCGGCACTCTGAACGGCGAGCAGGATACATAGTCAAGACCAATCTTGTGGCAGAACTCAACAGACGAGGGGTCGCCGCCGTGTTCGCCGCAGATACCAACGTGAAGTTTCGGATTAACAGGCTTACCGAGTTTGATAGCCATTTCCATAAGCTTGCCTACGCCGTTCTGGTCGAGTTTAGCAAACGGATCGTTCTCGAAAATCTTTGTATCATAGTAAGACTCGAGGAATTTGCCTGCGTCATCACGCGAGAAACCGAATGTCATCTGTGTAAGGTCGTTTGTACCGAAGCAGAAGAAATCAGCCTCTTTTGCGATTTCGTCAGCTGTAAGAGCCGCACGCGGAATTTCAATCATAGTACCAACTTCATATTTAAGATCGATGCCCGATGCTTTGATTTCAGCGTCAGCAGTTTCAACAACCGCGTTTTTAACGAATTTAAGCTCTTTAACTTCACATACGAGCGGAATCATAATTTCGGGAACAATCTTCCAGTCGGGGTGTGCTTTCTGAACTTTTATAGCAGCGCGGATAACCGCTTTTGTCTGCATTTTAGCAATTTCGGGGTAAGTTACCGCAAGACGGCATCCTCTGTGACCCATCATCGGGTTAGCTTCGTGGAGGCTGTTGATGATGTCTTTGATTTCGCCTACTGTTTTACCCTGTGCTTTTGCGAGAATTTCAATATCAGCTTCCTCTGTGGGAACAAACTCGTGGAGCGGAGGATCGAGGAAACGGATTGTTACCGGGTTGCCTTCCAAAGCTTCGTAGAGTTTTTCAAAGTCGCCCTGCTGCATAGGAAGAATTTTATCAAGTGCAGCTTCTCTTTCTTCAACAGTGTCAGCGCAAATCATTTCTCTGAATGCGTCAATTCTGTTGCCCTCGAAGAACATATGCTCCGTACGGCAAAGACCGATACCTTCAGCGCCGAGTTTAACTGCGTTTGCAGCGTCAGCCGGTGTGTCTGCGTTTGTTCTTACTTTAAGAGTTCTGTATTTGTCAGCCCAAGCCATAATTCTGCCGAAGTCACCGCCGATAGAAGCTTCAACTGTGGGAACAATACCGTCGTAAATGTTACCTGTCGAACCGTCGATGGAGATTTCGTCACCCTCTGTAAAGGTTTTGCCTGCGAGAACGAACTTTTTGTTTTCTTCGTCCATAATAATATCGGAGCAGCCCGATACACAGCAAGTACCCATACCTCTTGCAACAACCGCTGCGTGAGAGGTCATACCGCCTCTTACAGTGAGGATACCCTGTGCGGCTTTCATACCTTCAATATCTTCAGGCGAAGTTTCAAGACGTACCAAAACGACTTTTTCGCCTTTTTCAGCCCAAGCTTTTGCGTCGTCAGCCGTGAATACAACTTTACCGCAAGCGGCACCGGGCGATGCGGCAAGCGCTTTGCCGAGAACGTCGGCTTTCTTAAGCGCAACCTGGTCAAACTGCGGATGGAGGAGCGAATCGAGGTTTCTCGGGTCGATCATCTTAACCGCGTCTTTATCTGTAATCATACCCTCGTCAACAAGGTCGCAAGCAATTTTAAGAGCAGCGGCAGCCGTTCTTTTACCATTTCTTGTCTGGAGCATATAAAGTTTTTTGTCCTGAATTGTGAATTCCATATCCTGCATATCGCGGTAATGGTTTTCAAGTTTAGAGCAGATGTCTACAAACTGGTTGTAAACTTCGGGCATAACGTCTTTGAGCTGGTCGATCGGCTGCGGTGTTCTTACACCTGCAACAACGTCCTCGCCCTGTGCGTTAAGAAGGAACTCACCGAAGAGTTTCTTTTCACCTGTAGCAGGGTTTCTTGTGAACGCAACACCGGTACCCGATGTATCGCCCATATTACCGAATGCCATCATCTGAACGTTAACGGCAGTACCCCACGAATAAGGAATGTCGTTGTCACGTCTGTAAACGTTTGCACGCGGGTTGTCCCACGAACGGAATACGGCTTTGATAGCGCCCATAAGCTGTTCCTTCGGATCGTCCGGGAAATCTTCGCCGATTTTAGCTTTGTATTCAGCTTTAAACTGATTTGCAAGCTCTTTCAAATCTTCAGCGGTAAGCTCAACGTCTTGGGTTACGCCTTTTTTCTCTTTCATTTCGTCGATGAGCTGTTCAAAATATTTTTTGCCGACTTCCATAACAACGTCGGAATACATCTGAATAAATCTTCTGTAGCAGTCGTAAGCCCATCTGGGATTGTTCGACTTTTTCGCCATAACTTCGGCAACGGTTTCGTTAAGACCGAGGTTAAGAATGGTATCCATCATACCGGGCATCGACGCTCTTGCACCGCTTCGTACCGATACGAGGAGCGGATTTTCGGTATCGCCGAATTTCATTCCCGTGATTTCTTCCATTTTTATGATGTACTCCATAATTTCAGCCTGGATTTCATCATTGATTTTCTTTCCGTCCTCGTAATACTTTGTGCAGGCTTCCGTAGTAACGGTAAATCCCTGCGGAACAGGCATTCCGAGTCTTGTCATCTCTGCGAGGTTGGCACCTTTGCCGCCCAAGAGATTTCTCATTGAGGCATCACCTTCGGAAAAAAGGTAAACATACTTTTTAGCCATTTAATCAATTACCCCCTAGTTAAATTTAGACACTTTGTACTTTATTCTTCGCATCTCTATAATTTTAAACCATTTTTTGAAAAATTTCCACTGTTTTTTTTAAAAATTACTTTGTTCGTTAAATTTCTGTAATTTTTAATGTAATTTATTGGATTTTAAGATTGATTTTTATGTATTTTTCACAACACATTACATATTTTCAATAACTTTATTCAAATAATCAAGGCTTTTGAAGTAATATTCAAGCCTGAATTGAAAGTATTTTTCGGTTATATAATTCAAATCTTCTATAAGCGCCTTGCCGATATTTGACGTATTGAAAACTGTTTTCATATCTTTTGCGAGAATGAATTTCATAAATCCCGAAAGTTTGGGATAAATTCTCACCGAACCGTCGCCGGAGCAGTTTTTGCACACAGCTCCGCCTGCCGAAACGTCAAAATATTCAAGGTCGGTTTTCGCACCGCAGTGCGCGCACATATCGAGCGACGGGGCAAACCCTGCGTCCGACACCGTTTTAAGCTCAAATATTCCTTTTATCCTTTTAAGTTCGGTCAAAACGTCGCCGTTAACCGCTTTTTTCTCGGCATTTTCGATAAAATAAAGGCAGTTGA
This sequence comes from Qingrenia yutianensis, assembly GCF_014385105.1. NCBI lineage: Bacteria > Bacillati > Bacillota > Clostridia > Eubacteriales > Oscillospiraceae > Qingrenia > Qingrenia yutianensis. Next base: position 230,199 of record NZ_JACRTE010000002.1, read on the forward strand.
GCAAAAAGCGGAAATATTCGTTGTCGCCCTCCAAATATTCAGACGCAACCTTTGCCGCCTCTGCAAGATACGCACCGAAACTGAGCTTGTCCACGCTTGAACGGATATTGTAAAAATTATTAAGCAGGGCGGCGCTCGAAAGCGAGAAAAATCCGCCGCTCCCGTTTAATTCAAAATCATTGTAACAAAACTGCTGCATAGCGGAAAAAGATTTGTGTTTCATACTTCTTATGCCCTTTGCTATGACGGTTATTTTTGTCATATCCTCACATAAAACGGTAAAAAGCGCGTCGTTGTCGGACAGCTTATTTACTTTCAGAATCAGTCCCCTTGCCTTGCTCATCATTCTTTATTGCTCCCTCATAATCGCAAATTTCCCTGTAGCCGAGATAGCTCTCAACATTGCCTGTTTTTTCAAATACACTCCAAAAAAAGTTTTCCTCCACAAAAATCCCTCCAAAAGCATATTTTTATGCTTTTAGCTTGTCCGAAAAAAGATTTTTGATGTTTATAAAAATTTGGCAAATTAAAAATTTAGTCGTTTTTAAGCCCAAATTCTTTCATTAAAAAGTTTGAATTTCTCCAGTCCTTTTTAACCTTTACCCAAAGCTCCAGAAACACTTTTTTGTCCAGTAATTTCTCACAGTCGCGCCGTGCGAGCGAGCCTATTCTTTTGAGCGTTCTTCCTCCGCTCCCGATAATTATACCCTTATGCGAGTCTTTTTCACAGAAAATGTTTGCGGAAATGGAAACAATGTCTTTTTCCTCTTTCATTTTGACGATTTCCACCGCAATGCCGTGCGGTACTTCTTTATCAAGCGTGTAAAGCGTCTTTTCCCTTATGATTTCCGCGACAATCTGCTTTTCGGGCTGGTCGGTCACCATATCTTCGGGATAGTACATCGGGCCTTCGGGAAGAAGTTTTCTTACTTCCTCTTTAAGTGCGTCTATGCCGTCGCCCGTCTTTGCGCTTATCGGCACAATTTCGGCAAATTCGCGCAGTTTGCTGTATTTTTCTATAACGGGCAAAAGCGCGTCTTTTCTTGCAGTATCGCACTTGTTTATGACCAAAATCGCAGGTATGTTCTTTGTTTTTTCGATAATTTCAAGTTCGGCGTTTCTCACCTCGTCGGTCGGCTCAACCACAACGAGAACAAAATCCGCCTCGCCGATTGTTTCGTTAACGGCTTTGAGCATATTTTCGCCAAGCTTGTTTTTAGGCTTGTGAAATCCCGGTGTATCGAGAAAAACCGCCTGCATACCGCTCTCCGACATAATACCCAAAATTTTTCCGCGCGTGGTTTGCGGTTTGGGCGAAATTATCGCTATTTTCTGACCTATAAGCGCGTTTAAAAGCGTGGTTTTTCCAACGTTCGGTATGCCCACAATGCCGACGTATCCCGATTTAAAATTTTTGTTTTCCATAAATTCAACCTCTTTATTCATCTCTTGTAAGCTTTAATTTTTTGAGGATTTCCTCCTCTTTTTTGCGCATAATCGCTCTGTCCGCCTCGTCTATGTGGTCGTATCCCAAAAGATGAAGCATACTGTGACAGGTTAAAAATCCCGCCTCGCGCTCGAACGAATGACCGTACTCCTCCGCCTGTTCTTTTGCGCGTTCAAGCGAAATAACAATGTCGCCCAGCGACAGATAACCCTCGTAAAAATCCTCGTCCGACACGGTTATGTCACCGTTTTTAGCATCGAGAAACGGAAACGACAAAACGTCGGTCGCGCGGTCAATGCTGCGCTGTTCGCGGTTGATTTCACGTATTTGCTCATTGTCGGCAAACATAACGTTTACTTCGCATTTTTCGTCTATTTCTTCAAACTCCAAAACACCCTCGGCAACGCTTTTTATAAGCTTTTCAAGCGCGTCCGTGACCTCGATTTTGTCCTGGGTGTTATCGGTAAAAATTCTTATCATCTGTTTCCCCTTTTTTCGTTTTGCCTTGCAAGTTTCTTTTGCTCAAACCTGTCGTACGCTTTTATGATTTTCTGGACAAGCTGATGGCGCACAACGTCCTTGTCCGAAAGATAGCAAAAGCTTATGCCGTCAATATCTTTGAGTATTTTTTCAACCTCTTTAAGTCCTGATTTTTTGCCGTCCGGCAAGTCAATCTGCGTGACGTCGCCGGTGACGATAACGCGCGAATTAAAGCCGACGCGCGTAAGAAACATTTTCATCTGCTCGGGCGTGGTGTTCTGCGCCTCATCCAGAATTATAAAACTGTCGTCTATGGTTCGTCCGCGCATATACGCAAGCGGTGCAACCTCAATGCTTCCGCGCTCGACGTGTTTCTGATAGGTTTCAAATCCGAACATTTCATACAGCGCGTCGTATAACGGGCGCAGATACGGGTCTACCTTATTCTGCAAGTCGCCCGGCAGAAAACCGAGCTTTTCGCCTGCTTCAACCGCCGGACGCGTTAAAATTATCCTCGACACTTCTTTATTTTTGAACGCCTTAACCGCCAGCGCAACAGCAAGATAGGTCTTTCCCGTGCCGGCAGGGCCGATACCGAAAGTTATGGTGTTGTTTTTTATTGCCTCGACGTATTTTTTCTGTCCCATAGTCTTGCTTTTTATCGGCTTTCCCTTTGCCGTAATGCACACGCAGTCGCTGCCGTAAAGCGCCTCGTGGTCAATTCCGTCGCGCACGCTGTCGATTGTGTAGTTCACCGCCTGGTCGGTAATTTCACCCTCGGTGTTAAAAATTTTCGCAAGACTCTCTATCGCCTTTTGCGCAAGCGCCGTGCCCGTTTCGCCGCCGCTTATTTTAATGTCGCCGCCTCGGTTTACAATGCTCACGTCAAACGCAGTCTGAATTTTTTTAAGATTTTTGTCAAAATCGCCGAACACCGCCAAAATCTGCTCGCCGTTTTGTAAGGATATGTTTCTCTCCAAGCCGTTAACCTCCGTTTTCTATTTTCACATTCTCGCCTATGCTCTGTATGCACTCATACGTCACTTTTATATAAATTTTTCCGTTTTTCTGCATCATATGGTCTGTGCTCGCGTTCACAACCTTTACGTCTTTTCCGATTTCTTTGTCAAGTTCTTTTTTTATTATACCGCCATAATACACCAAAGCGCCCTCGGTTGTCAACTTTGTTTCTATTTTATTTTTTTCGTAATACACATCTTTTTTGTTCGACAACGGCAAAAAGAAGTTTTTGCCGATATGGAAAGCGGACGTTTTGCTCTCTTTGTCGTAAAATTCAAATGGAATTTCGTCCTTTATATATAATGATACATCAAAACCGAAAAAATTTACAGTGTTTTTTGAAATTTTTTTGTCGGTGCGTATGTATTCAACCTTTTCAAGCGGAAATTCGCCGTCTTTTGAATACCACGTCCGCGCCGTCACCTCACCGCGCGCCGAGCCGATTTTTTCGCCTGCCTCGCCGAGCGAAACAATTCCCGAAATCAGCAAATCGCCTTTGTCCACAATATCGCCCTCGCGCACCGACGCTTCGCCGTTTAACGCAACAACGCGCGTCACAAGCCCGTCTTTCGACGCAACAATGTTCGACGGCACGGTATCGTCCACAATTTCGGGCGCCGGCACCTTTTCTTTCACCGACACATTCGCGCGCGTGCCTTTAATGTCTACCCACAGCCACGAAAGCGCTTTTTCTTTCTTTAAAATTTCGTTCTGCAAGCGGTAAACGTCCACATTAAACCGCGGTGTTCCGACCTTGAACCCAAGCTCGGCAAGGCGGTTTATTATAACGCTTTCGGGAACTTTTTCGTTTCCTGTAACGTCTATGCGCCAGATAAAGCTTGAAAGCGCGGAAAACAAAATCACCGCGATTAAAAATCCCGCCGCGAACGCCTTGCGCTTTTTGTACTTTTGTATGATAAACGGCAGTCCTGCCCGCTTTTTTATTTTCACCTCGGAGCGCGTTTTGTATGCCGCACCGCGCACCTGTTTAAAGCCGTTTATGCTCATTTTCATTTCAAGATTGTTTTCACCGCCGTATTTTACGTCCCATAAGCAAATATCTTTTTTTAAACACAAATTTAAAAAGCGTTCAAGAAAAAATCCCCTAACGCCCAAAAACACATATCCTCTTAAAAAATTGAAAAATCTTACAAACAAAAGGCACACCTCACTCGTAAACCACCGAAGTAATTTTTCCCGAAATACTCAAATCCTCGTTTGTGACAAAATCCATAAGCAGGCTCTCGCCCGTGATTTTAACAATAAAATCGGCAGTGTTCACCTTCACTTCTTTGTCGGAATATTCTATAATCCCGATATAGTTTTCAATCCAGACGTTGTAATTTGCCTCCAGCACAATTTTGGGCGAATCCATTATAACCTCGGCAGGAAACGCAAGAGTTTCCTTTATTTTCTGTTTGATTTTCCGTTTCATATTGCCTGCCCCCCGTCTTTAAATAATATGCTCGGCATTTTTTGAATATACATAACAAAAAGAGGTGGAATTTATGAAAAAACTTATCCCGTTTTCTGCGTTTGCGTTTATCGTGCTGACCTGCGTTTTTTCGGCGCAGTGCACAAAAAGCGCGTCCGACGCTCTTAATATGTGCCTTTACACGCTTTTGCCGTCGCTGTTTCCGTTTTTTGTGTTTTCGCGGATTTTCATTTTGTCGGGCGGTGCTGACCTGCTGGCGAAAAAGCTTGCATTCGTCACAAAACCGCTTTTTAATATGAGCGGAGGGTGCATTGTGCCGATAATTTTAGGTATTCTGTGCGGTTACCCCGTCGGCGCGAAAACCGCGGCGGAGCTTTACGGCGAGGGAGTTATTACAAAGGACGAGGCACAGCGTCTTTGCGGATTTTGCAATAATTCCGGACCTCTTTTTTTAATCGGCGCGGTGGGCGCCGGTATGCTTATGTGCCCGTCCGCCGGAATTTTGCTGTATGCGGTTCACATTCTTTCCGCGCTTTCCGTCGGAATAATCTTCCGCGGAAAAGGTATTGATAAAAAAAGCATCGTTCACGGCAGTGCGCCGAAAAACACGGCTGTGAACGAAAACATATTCGTCACCGCGGTTGAGGAGAGCGTCGGCACGATTTTGAACGTTTTCGGATATGTGATTTTTTTCGCGGTGCTGACGTCGTTTGTCAAAAATCCGTTTATCGTAGGAATTTTCGAGATAACAAACGCACTGAAAAAAATTTCACTGCTTGATTTTCCGCTTTGGCAAAAATTTGTTTTTTCCGCATTTTTCTCGTCTTGGGGCGGACTTTCGGTGCATATGCAAACCTACGGAATTTTGTCAAAATATTCGCTTTCGCTTAAAAAATACGTTTCTGCAAAGTTTATCCACTCGGTTTTCGCGTTTGTCTACGCGCTTATCGCAATAAAAATTGTGCCTCTGCCGTTCAAAACATTTTCGTCCGCATTTGAAAAAACCGCGGTTTCGCTCAACATAGCATCGCTTGTATGCACGGTAATTTTGGGAATATATCTGTTTTATTTGAATATAATTTTATTAAGACACAAAAACGGAAAGGACGAAAAAATATGATAAAAACGTTTAACGCAAAAAATTTAAAAAAGTTTTTAATCTGCCTTGCAATCAGCCTCGGCACGGGCGGTTTGAGCGCGTTTTTAACGCGTAATTCGCAGGATTTTTACAACACCCTCACAAGACCGCCGTTTGCACCGCCGGCATATATTTTCGGCATTGTATGGACAATTTTGTATATTCTCATCGGCATAGCGTCGTTTTTGATTGTAAAGAGCGGAATAGACAATTCCGGCGTGTCCGAAAGCTTTAAAACATACATTTTCAATCTTGTTCTGCTGTTTTTATGGCCGATTATTTTCTTTAACTTCAACAATCTGTGGCTGTCGGTGATTGTGATTATAATTTCGCTTTTCACCGCAATAACTGTGTTTTTCAAGTTTTATAACATAAATAAAGCAGCAGGTTATCTCTACCTGCCGCTTGTTTTGTGGATTTTGTTTGCAACCGTTTTAAACATATCGATTTGGTGGCTGAACAAATAAATTTACTTCTTTAAACTTTCAACGGTTTTCTCGTCGGGTGTAACTACCGCGGTTTTGTTATTCACATAAATAACCATACCGGGTTTCGCGCCCGACGGTTTTTTTACGTTTTTAACCGCCGTGTAGTCCACGCTCACGTTCGCGCTGTTTCTGCCCTTGCTGTAATAAGCGGCAATCATTGCCGCTTCAAAAATTGTGCGTTCGGGAATGTTTTCGTCACCGCCTGTTTTAATAACCGCGTGCGAACCGTGAATGGTTTTTGTGTGAAGCCAAATATCGGTCGAACGCGCAAGCTTGAGCGTCACATAGTCGTTTTGCTTGTTGTTTTTTCCGACAAAAATTTCATATCCGTCACTGCTTACAAATTCCATAGGCTTTATCTGTGCCTGTTTCTTTTTTCCTTTTATATTGCGCTTTTTAAGGTATCCCTGCTCGACAAGTTCTTCTTTAATCTGCGCGATTTCCTCTTTTGTTTCAACGTTTTCCATATTGAGCAAAACCGTTTCGAGATAGTCGATTTCCGCCTCGTTGAGTTTTTTCTGAACAAGCGTTTCCGCCTCGGCGGTTTTCTCCTTGTTGTATTTTTTATAATATTTCTGCGCGTTCTGCGACGGTGTGAGCGTTTCATCAAGCGCGATTTCAATTATTTTTCCGCCGTCGTAAAAATTCTCCAAAACCGCTTTTTTATCGCCCTTGTTTATGCGGTAAATGTTCGCGGTGATAAGGTCGCCTTTAACCTTGTTAAGCTCTCTTTTTTTGCATTTTTCAAGCGTTTCGCACTCAAGCTGAAGTTTTTTTCTGCACCTTGCAAGATTGTTTGAAATCACCTTGGTAATATCTGCGGTTTTCTGCTTTACGCTCTCTTTTGCCGCCTTTTTCTCATAAAAACTTTCCAGCGCAAGGCTCATCGACTCAAAATATTCTTTTTCCGCCATTTCGCCGTACTGGTTTATGCCGAGCGCCGAAAATTCAAGCATTTTTCCGCTTTGCGCGTCGGTCAGCACAACGGGCGAAAATTCGCCTTTTTCAATTCTCTTAAAAGCTTTGAAAAATTCGTCCGCAACTTTTTTGTCGTTTTCATAGCTTATTTCGGTATCCGCGCCGAGTGCGCGGTATGCGATTTCGCGTGCGGTTAAGGGACTTATTCCCATAAACGACGACATAATTTTTTTGTCGTAACCGCCCTGAATTTCGCCGATTGCGGACAGAAAATCGTTATAACCGGCCTCAAGCGGATTTTGCTTTCCCTGCGACGGCGCGTTTTCGTAGATAAGCCCGGGCATAATCTGCCTTACACGGCTCATTGTGATGTCAACGTGAAAAATACTGTCGATAATTTTTCTGCTGCAGTCGGTGAGAATTATGTTTGAATGTTTTCCCATAATCTCGCAAATCAGCGTTTTAACCGACAAATCGCCCAGTTCGTTATAGCTTTCAACGTCAAATTCTATAATTCTTTCAAAGTCAACCTGCCTTATTCCGACGATTTTTCCTCCGCAAAGGTGCTTTCGCAAAAGCATGCAAAAAAGAGGCGGAGTATCGGGATTATCCTTTGTCACGCTGATAAAACCCACCCTCGCAAATGACGGGTGCGCGCACAAAAGCAACTTATAACTGTCCTTAAAATTTCTTATTGACAAAACTATTTCGTCGCGTTCGGGCTGATAAACCTTTTCAACCCTTGCGCCGATAAGTTTTTTTGTAAATTCGTTTTTCAGCGCGCAAAGCACACTGCCGTCAAGCGCCATATTTCTCATTCCTTAAAAAGTTTTTTCCTTGTTTATATTAACATATTCCGCCTAAGGTTATCAAGTTTTATTGAAAATAAATAATTTTGGTGTATAAAACCCACAATTTTATACAATTCAAAAGTTTAAAATATATAAAAAATACACAAAATTTAATTTTTTTGCCGATTTGAATGTATATTTTAAAAAATACATTTGAAAATTTTAAAAAAACGTGTTATAATACAAGGGTTATTAGTTGTGTAACAATATCGGTTTTAAAAACCGGTATGGCAATATTTTAAGGAGGCTTAAAAAATGGCAAAGAAATTCAAAACGATGGACGGTAACTGTGCCGCCGCGCATTGCGCCTATGCGTTCACAGAAGTAGCGTCTATCTATCCTATCACTCCTTCGTCAACAATGGCAGAATATGTCGACGAATGGAGCTCGAAAGGTCAGAAAAACATTTTCGGTCAGACCGTTGACGTTTGCGAAATGCAGTCCGAGGCAGGTGCGGCGGGCGCAGTTCACGGCTCACTCCAGGGCGGTGCGCTCACAACCACATTTACCGCTTCGCAGGGTCTTCTTCTTATGATACCGAATATGTATAAAATGGCGGGTGAATTGCTCCCCTCCGTTATCCACGTAAGCGCAAGAGCGCTCGCTGCTCACGCACTTAACATTTTCGGCGACCATCAGGACGTTATGGCTTGCCGTCAGACAGGCTATGCAATGCTCGCTTCGGGCAGTGTTCAGGAAACTATGGATTTGGCAGGTATCGCTCACCTTGCAGCTATCAAAGGCAGAGTTCCGTTCCTCCACTTTTTCGACGGTTTCAGAACTTCGCACGAAATTCAGAAAATTGAGGTTATGGACTATGAAGACCTCAAAAAGCTTATCGATATGGACGCTGTTAAAGCGTTTAAAGACAGAGCGCTAAACCCCGAACACCCCGTTCTCCGCGGAAGTGCGCAGAACTCGGATATCTACTTCCAGGGCAGAGAGGTTGCTAACAAATACTACGAAAAAATTCCCGATATCGTTAACGATTATATGGGTGAAATTTCAAAAATCACAGGCAGAGAGTACAAACCCTTCAACTACTACGGCGCTCCCGACGCAACAAAAGTTATCGTTGCAATGGGTTCTGTTTGCGAAGCTATTGAAGAAACGGTTGACTACCTCAACGCTATGGGTCAGAAAGTCGGCGTTCTTAAAGTTCACCTTTACAGACCGTTCTCGGCTAAATATTTCTTTGATGTAATGCCCGAAACTGTTGAAAAAATCGCAGTTCTCGACAGAACAAAAGAGCCCGGTTCGCTCGGCGAGCCTCTTTATCTTGACGTTTGCAACCTTTACTTCGGAAAGAAAAACGCTCCGATGATTGTAGGCGGACGTTACGGTTTGGGTTCAAAAGACACCACACCGACACAGATTGTTGCGGTTTACGATAATCTCGACGCTAAAGAGCCTATCAACAGCTTCACAATCGGTATCAACGACGACGTTACACATCTTTCGCTCAAACTCGGCAACAGAATTAACGCTGCTCCCGAGGGCACAACAAGATGTAAATTCTGGGGCTTCGGTTCCGACGGTACCGTTGGTGCCAACAAAGACGCAATCAAAATCATCGGCGACAACACCGACCTTTATGCACAGGCATATTTTGATTACGACTCCAAAAAGAGCGGCGGCGTAACAATGTCGCACTTGCGTTTCGGTAAAAAACCGATTAAGTCAACATACCTCCTCGACGAGGCTGACTATATCGCTTGTCATAAGCCTGCTTACATCTATCAGTATGATGTTCTCGAAGGTTTGAAACAGGGCGGAACATTCCTCCTCAACTGTGTATGGTCGGAGGACGAGCTTGATGAAAAGCTTCCTGCTCACGTTAAAAAATATATCGCTGACCACGATATTAAATTCTATACAATCAACGCTGTTGACGTTGCCGTTAAAGTAGGTCTCGGACCCACAAGAATAAATATGGTAACACAGGGCGCATTCTTCAAACTTGCAAACGTTATCCCGTTTGACGAGGCAGTTGTTCTTATTAAAGAAGCAATCAAGAAAACCTACGGCAAAAAAGGCGACGAAATCGTAAGAATGAACTGCGACGCGGTTGACGGCGCTGTTGAGGCGCTCCACGAGGTTAAAGTTCCCGCATCGTGGAAAGACGCTAAAGAAGAAGAGGCTCACACCTCCGACGCTCCGGAATTCGTTAAAAAGATTTGCGAACCCGTTAACGCACAGAAAGGTAACAAACTTCCTGTAAGCACATTCCTCGGCTACGAGGACGGTACTTTCGAGCAGGGTACATCGAAATTTGAAAAACGTACCGTTGCGGTTAACGTTCCCGACTGGGATATTGCAAAATGTATCCAGTGTAACCAGTGCTCACTCGTATGTCCGCACGCGGCTATAAGACCTGTTCTTTTGGACGACGCCGAGGCGGCTGCAGCTCCTGCCGGCTTTGAAACAAAAGACGCTATCGGTCCTCAGCTTAAAGGACTCAAATTCCGTATTCAGGTCAGCCCCCGTGACTGCTTGGGCTGCGGTGTTTGTGCACAGGTATGTCCGGCAAAAGAGAAGGCTCTCGTTATGAAACCGCTTGATCCTATGGTTGAAAAAGAGTCTGACAACTGGGATTACGCTATGACTGTTAAGGTTAAAGACAACCTTATGGATAAAGCATCGGTTAAAGGCTCACAGTTCGCGAAACCTTACCTTGAGTTCTCCGGCGCTTGCGCAGGCTGCGGTGAAACACCTTACATTAAGCTTATCACACAGCTCTTCGGCGACAGAATGATGATTGCAAACGCAACAGGCTGTACTTCAATTTGGGGCGGCAGCGCACCGAGTATGCCTTACTGCAAAGACGAAAACGGCAGAGGTCCTGCTTGGGCTAACTCGCTCTTCGAGGACAACGCTGAATTCGGTATGGGTATGATTCTTGCGGTTAAGAAAGTAAGAAACACTCTTAAAGCAAGAATGGAAACGGCTATTGAAAAAGGCGTTGACTCTAAACTTGCAGACGCTTTCAAAGCTTGGATTGACGGTATGAACGACGCTGAAAAATCGAAAGCGGCGGCTTCCGACATTAAAGAGCTTATCAAATCGGCAGATCTTACAATGCCCGAACTTAAAGAAATTTCAGACAGAACAGACTTCCTCGTTAAACGTTCGCAGTGGGCGTTCGGCGGCGACGGCTGGGCTTACGATATTGGTTACGGCGGATTGGACCACGTTCTCGCATCGGGCGAGGACATCAACATCTTCGTTGTAGATACAGAAGTTTACTCCAACACCGGCGGACAGTCCTCAAAGGCTACACCGACCGCGGCTGTTGCAAAATTTGCCGCATCGGGTAAAAAAGTTAAGAAGAAAGACCTCGGTATGATTGCTACAACATACGGCTATGTATACGTCGCACAGATTGCTATCGGCTCGAATATGAACCAGGCTATCAAGGCAATCAAAGAAGCTGAAGCTTATCCCGGTCCTTCGCTTATCATTGCATACGCACCCTGTATCAACCACGGTATCAAGGTTGGTATGGCTAACACAATCCTTGAGGAGAAAAAGGCTGTTGAAACAGGTTACTGGCATTTGTGGAGATTTAACCCCGAACTCAAAGAGAAAGGCGAAAATCCGTTTATCCTTGATTCTAAAGAACCCACAGGCGCGGTTACAGACTTTATGAACGGCGAGAACAGATACCTCCTTCTTAAGAAGGCTCATCCGGAAATCGCTGCTCAACTCTTTGAAAAGGCTGAAAAAGACCTCAAAGACAGATACGAAGTTTACAAAAGAATGGCAGATAAATAATTAAAATTTATCCGCTTAAATATCATAATCCCGCCCGAATTATCTCGGACGGGATTTATGATAAATTTTATTTTGCACGAATATATTTAATAAGAAGATTTTTAGTTTTATATAGTTTTTATTATGAGGTGAATTTCAATAATGAGTGAAAAAAAGGCGCGCAGAAAAAATGCGAAAATCATAGTTTTGACAGTTATCGCCGTGCTTATCGCGTCGCTTTGTGCGATTGCGGGAGTATTGGCTAAAACAGACACTGCATACGGCAAAATATATGTCAACGATTTGTGCGTCGGGAAAAAGAATACCGCTGACATCAAAACGGCACTCGAAGAAAAATACTCGCCCGAAAACACGAATGTGATTTTTACATACAAAAACACCGATTTTGAGGTTAACGGTGCAGATTTTGACCTAAAATACGACCTTGACAAAACAAGCGAAAACGCATATCAGGCAGGCAAAGGCAAAAATTTTATAAGCCGTGGATTTAATGCGGTAAAATATTCGCTTTTCAAAAAGGAAATTCCTGTGGAAATCACCTTTGACCAGGAAAAGCTTTACAATATTTTAAAAGAGAAAGCAACAGATGTCGAAAATCCCGTTACCGATACGGTAACCGAGCTTAAAGACGGCAATCTTGTCATTCAAAACGGCAAAAAAGGCAACGGAGTTGACATTGATAAAATAAAAAAAGACGTTGAAAAAGTTGTTTCAAAAAACAAATTAACTGATAAAATTGAGGTGAAAATCACCGAAATCAAACCGAAAATTCCCACTGCACAGGCGCTTTACGACGAATTTCACAAAGAGCCGAAAGATGTGGAATTTTCGCACGAAAACGGCGAAGTTCATTTTTCAGAGCACGTCACGGGCGTAACCTTTGACGTTAACGAGGCGCAGAAAATTCTCGACCAAAACAAGCATAACATTGAGCCGTACAGCATACCGGTAGAAATCACACAGCCCGAAAAAACCACGCAGTGGTTTATCGACAACAAGCTGTCCGACACGCTCGGCAGTTTTTCCACCGTTTACAACGCGGGAAACTACGAACGCTCGCACAATATCGCGCTTGCGGCGTAGAAAATCAACGGACTTGTGCTTATGCCGGGTCAGCAGTTTTCGTTCAACGGCGTTGTCGGTCAGCGTTCGGCGCAAACCGGCTTTAAAACCGCAAAGGTTTATCAGGGCGGTGAAATTGTGGACGGCATAGGCGGAGGAATTTGCCAGGTTTCCACTACCCTTTACAACGCGGCGCTTTACTCTGATTTAAAAATCGTTTACCGAACAAACCACTCAATGCCAGTTTCATATGTCCCGTCAGGACGCGACGCAACGGTGTCATACGGCAGTATCGACTTTAAATTTTCAAACAATCAGGGTTATCCCATAAAGCTTGGCTGCAGTGCGTCAAACGGACGCTTGACCTGTTCGGTTTACGGCATTAAACTGCAAAACAAAAAGGTGGAAATCACCACACAGACCGTCAGCACCACGCCGTTTACGGTGAAAGAAGTTGAGGACAGCACTCTCCCCGACGGCAAACGCAAGGTTAAGCAGGCAGGCAGTGAGGGCAGTGTTGTTGACACGTTCAAAACGGTTTACATTAACGGCGAAAGCCAGGGGACAAACAAAATTTCGCGCAGTAACTACTCGGCAATAACGCAAATCGAACTTGTCGGCACAAAGAAAAACGAAATTGCCGACACACCTGCCGCGGCGGCATTCGGCGAAACCTACGTCGGCGACGACACAATCCAGCAGTAGCAATGTAAAACAAAAGAATTTTAAGACTGTTTTCCTTATGAAAACAGTCTTTTTTCATTTTACAAAAACTTTACAAAAGCTGACTTTCCGATTTGACAATCGCAGTTTAAAATTAGAATTGTAAAAAGGAAAAGGATAAAAAATAAAATTGTAAAGGGGTTTTACATTATGAAAAGAACAAAAAAATTAGCGGCACTCATTATGTGCGCACTTCTCGCGTGCACAGCAATGACAGCTTGTCAGAACAACGGTGACAACGGCGCAGACAGTCAAGGCTCGTCAAAGATATCGGGCACGGTATCGACAGACGGTTCAACGTCAATGGAAAAAGTTATCGGCGCACTCGGCGAATCGTTTAAAGAACAGAACGCAGGCGTAACATTCACATACAATCCCACAGGCTCCGGCTCGGGAATTACCGCAGTGTCGGAGGGCAGATGCGACATCGGACTTTCAAGCCGTGCGCTTAAAGACGACGAAAAAGCATCGGGACTTAAAGAAACAATCCTTGCATACGACGGAATTGCAATCATAGTAAATCCGCAGAGCAAGGTTGAAGATTTAACGGTTGAGCAGATTAAGAAAATCTACACCGGCGAAATTACAAACTGGAGCGAAGTCGGCGGAGCAGACGGCGAAATCGTTCTTATCGGCAGAGAAGCAGGAAGCGGTACAAGGGACGGTTTTGAAAGCATTACCGACACAAAAGACAAATGCAAATACCGTCAGGAACTTACCTCAACAGGCGACGTTATCACAACGGTGGCGCAGAACCCGAACGCAATCGGATATGCCTCGCTCGCGTCGGTAAAAGACACTGTAAAAGCACTTAAAGTCGGCGGAGTTACACCCTCCGAAGGCACGGTAAAAGACGGCTCGTATGTTGTTCAGCGTCCGTTTGTGCTGGTTACAAAAGAAGGCACACCCTTATCCGAAACCGCACAGAAATTCTTCGATTACGCAACATCATCTTCAGCGTCTGAAATCATCAGCAAAGCAGGAGCGGTATCGGCAAACTGAAAACCATAAAGGCGGTGCAAAACCGCCTTTTTCAGCATTAGAGAGGATTAAGGGTTAAATTATGAAAAACACACAACTTACATTCAAAAAAAAGCTTATTGACGCGGAAAACATTATCCACGCGGTGTTTTTAATACTCGGTTTAATCACCGTCGGGAGCGTGCTTCTCATCACGGTTTACCTTATAATTTCGGGCTTGCCGGCAATACTCAAAATCGGATTTTTCAAATTTATGTTCGGCAAAACCTGGGCGTCGACCGCATCAGCACCGCAGTACGGCATACTTCCGTTTATCTTAACAAGCATTTACGGCACGGGCGGAGCAATACTCATCGGCGTGCCTCTCGGCTTTTTCACAGCGGTGTATCTTGCAAAGCTTGCGCCGAAAAAGCTCAAAAACGCGGTCGAATCGGCAGTCAGCCTGCTCGCGGGTATCCCGTCGGTTGTATACGGCTTGGTGGGTATGCTTTTTCTCGTGCCGGCAATCCGAAAAGTTTTCAATCTTCCCGACGGCTCAAGCCTTTTCGCGGCGATAATCGTGCTTGCGATAATGATTTTGCCGTCCATAATAAAAGTGTCGCTCACGGCGCTTGAGGCAGTGCCGAAAGAATATGAGGACGCATCGCTTGCACTCGGCGCGACCGATATAGAAACATATTTCAGGGTGTCCGTCCCGGCGGCAAAAAGCGGTATCGCGGCGGCGGTTGTGCTGGGCGTGGGACGTGCAATCGGCGAGGCAATGGCAGTTATGATGGTATCGGGCAATGCGCCCAATATGCCGTCAATCTTTGAAAGCGTGCGCTTTTTGACAACCGCCGTTGCGAGCGAAATGTCCTACTCGGCAGGACTTCAAAGACAGGCGCTTTTTTCAATCGCACTGGTACTGTTTTTGTTTATAATGCTTATAAACGCGGCTTTGAATTTCCTTTTAAAGCGCGATAAGGAGAAATAAAATATGCTTTCAAATCAAATATCAAAAAAACGAAAAATATATATCGGCACACTTAAAACGCTTATGATGCTTTCTGTAATTATCACAAGCGCGCTGGTGCTTTTTCTTATGATTTTCGTGTTTGCAAAAGGCATACCGAACATATCGTGGGAGTTTTTGTCCACCGCACCGAGCTATTTAACCGAAAGAATAGGCATACTTCCCGATATTTTAAACACTGTTTATATCGTTATCGCAACGCTTGCAATCGTGCTTCCGCTCGGCGTCGGCGCGGCGGTATATCTCACCGAATACGCGTCCAACAAAAAAATTGTTGCGGTAATCGAATACGCCGCGGAAACGCTTTCGGGCATACCGTCGGTAATATACGGACTTGTGGGAATGTTGTTTTTCTGCCGGTTTCTCAATATGAAAACATCGCTTCTCGCCGGCAGTTTAACACTTGTTATAATGAATTTGCCGACGATTATGCGAACGACACAGGAAAGCCTTAAAACCGTTCCGCAAAGCTACCGCGAGGGCGCGTTCGGACTGGGAGCCGGCAAATGGCACGTTGTGCGCACGGTTGTTCTTCCGGGCTGTGTTGACGGTGTAATAACAGGCTGTATACTCTCGGTCGGCAGAATACTCGGCGAATCGGCGGCACTGCTATTTACGGCAGGTTTTGCGCACGCATTAAACGGTATGAAAGACGCGCTCGGAAACGCAGGCGCAACGCTCACCGTAGCGCTCTACGTTTACGCAAAGGAACAGGGCGAATTCGGCGTTGCATTCGCGATTGCCGCTATACTTATGCTTTTAACGCTTATCATAAACCTTGCGGCAGCACTCACCGGCAAATATTTTGAGAAAAGGAGAAACATATGAACGGCATAATTTCGGTTAAAAACCTTAATTTGTGGTACGGGCAGACCAAGGTGCTCAAAGACATCAACATAGAAATCCCCGAAAAAAGCATAACCGCGCTTATCGGGCCGTCGGGCTGCGGAAAATCCACATTTTTAAAAACCATAAACAGAATGAACGACCTTGTTCCGGGCGTCCGCATTGAGGGAAACGTGGAATACGGCGGACAAAACATTTTTGACCCGGCGGTTAACGTAAACGAACTGCGAAAGGAAATCGGTATGGTTTTCCAAAAACCTAACCCGTTCCCGATGAGCATTTACGACAACATCGCTTACGGTCCGCGCACGCACGGCATAAAAAACAAAGCAAAACTTGACGATATAGTTGAAAAATCATTAAAAGGCGCGGCGATTTGGGACGAGGTTAAAGACAGACTCAAAAAAAGCGCACTCGGACTTTCGGGCGGTCAGCAGCAAAGGCTGTGCATTGCGCGCGCACTTGCGGTTGAACCGAAAATTCTTCTTATGGACGAGCCGACAAGCGCGCTCGACCCGATTTCAACATCTAAAATAGAAGAACTTGCAAGCGAGCTGAAAAAATGCTATACTATAATCATAGTTACGCACAATATGCAGCAGGCGGTGCGTATATCCGACAACACGGCATTTTTCCTGCTCGGCGAGCTTGTGGAATACGGCGAAACCGAAAAGATGTTTGCAAATCCTAAGGACAAACGAACAGAGGATTATATTACGGGGAGGTTCGGATAATGCGAAGTAAATTTGATATGCAGCTTGCAAATCTTAACAAAGAACTTATAGAAATGGGCGCTCTGTGCGAGCAGGTTATCGCGCTTGCGGCAAAATCGCTTGCGGAGGGCGATATTAAAACGGCGAAAAAGATTTTTCCGCTCGACGATGAAATAGACCAAAAGGAGCGCGACATTGAGTCTATGTGCCTTAAAATGCTCCTTCAGCAACAGCCCGTTGCGCGCGATTTAAGGCAGATTTCCGCGGCGCTTAAAATGATAACCGATATGGAGCGCATAGGCGACCAGGCGTCGGATATTGCCGAGATTATCGGATTTATGGGCGAACGCACCGACCGAAAATGCGGTGATATTGAAAATATGGCGCGCGCGGCAATAAAAATGGTCACCGAAAGCGTGGACGCGTATGTTAAACAGGACGTTGAAATTGCGAAAAAGGTAATTTCGCACGACGACGTTGTAGACGATTATTTTAAGAAAATCAAAACTGAGCTTATCGAAATGATTTCAAAAAATCCTGACGACGGCGAATATGCAATCGACCTTGTGATGATTGCGAAATATTTTGAACGTATCGGCGACCACGCGACGAACATTGCCGAGTGGGTGGAATTTTCGGTAACGGGTATTCACAAAGGTGTTGACGAACTTTAATCAGTCAAAAGAAACAGGAGTTGATAGGTTATGAAAATATGGTGTGTTGAGGACGACAAGTCTATCCGTGACATTGAGGTTTACACCCTCAAAGCGACGGGCTTTGACGCAAGCGGATTTGAGGACGGCAAAACGTTTTTCACCGCGCTGGAGGCAGAAATTCCCGACCTTGTTGTGCTTGACATTATGCTCCCCGACACCGACGGTGTGGAAATTTTAAAACGGCTGAAGGCAAACGAAAAAACCAAGGATTTGCCCGTTATAATGGCAACCGCAAAGGGTATGGAATACGACAAAATTCAAAGTCTTGACCTCGGTGCGGACGATTATTTAACCAAACCGTTCGGTATGCTTGAAATGACCTCGCGTATAAAGGCGGTTCTGCGCCGAAGTGCGCCAAAAGGCGGCGATTACATACTCTCGCACGGACTTCTCACGCTCAATCTGCGCGAACATTCCGTTACCGCGAACGGCGAAAACGTAACCCTCACCCTGAAAGAATTTGAACTTTTAAAGCTTTTTATGTCCAACATCGGCGTGGCATATACGCGCGGGCAGTTGTTTAACGCCGTTTGGGGTATGGACTACTGCGGAGAAACGCGCACCGTTGATATGCACATAAGAACGTTAAGGCAAAAAATCGGTGTCTGCGCCTCGTACATCACAACCGTGCGCGGTGTAGGGTACCGTATGGAGGTAAACGTATGACAAAGAGAATTTTCCGCTCTACACTTGCCGTTGCAGTCTGCGTTTTTTTGGCGGCGGCAGTCATCATTACGGGAGTTTTGTATAATTATTTCAGCGCATCTATGCAAAATCAGCTGAAATCCCAGCTTGAGCTTGCGTATGCCGCAACCGGGCGCGAGGGGGTTTCTTACCTTGAAAATCTTCAAAAAAGCGATTACCGTCTGACGCTTATCGGAGCTGACGGCAAGGTTATTTACGACACAAACGCGGACGCCGGTGCAATGGACAATCACGCCGACCGAACCGAAATCCGCGACGCTGTGCAAAATGGCGAGGGCGAGAGCGAACGTTTTTCGTCGACACTCCTCGAAAAAACATTTTACCGCGCGAAAAAACTTTCAAACGGCTGTATTTTAAGAATTTCCGCAACACAGTATTCGGTGCTGACGCTCGTGCTCGGAATACTTCACCCGATTGTAATAATTTTTGTGTTTGCAATCATTCTGTCGGCGCTCCTTTCGCGCAGAATGTCCAAAAAAATCGTCGAACCGCTTAACAACCTTGACCTTGAAAAACCGCTTGACAACGACGTTTACGACGAAATATCCCCTCTCCTTCTGCACATTGAACAGCAAAACAGGCGGATAAAATATCAGATTGAAGAGCTAAAGCAAAACCGCAAAAAATTTGACGCGGTTATAGAAAATATGAACGAAGCACTCGTTTTGCTTGACGAGGACGAAGCCGTGATTTGTGCGAACAAATCGGCGATGAAACTTTTCAACACCGACAAATCGTGTATCGGCAGAAGTTTTCTTTTGACCGACCGCAGTATTGACATTGACAACGCGATAAAACAGGCTGACGAAAACGGAAAAAGCGAAACGTCGATAAGCCGAAACGGCAGAGAATACCGCGTAAATGTGAGCAAAATCGGCAGAAGAAACATAATCGGAACGGTTATTTTAGCATTTGACGTAACCGACAAAGTTTTTGCAGAGCGCAACAGAAAAGAGTTCACCGCGAACGTTTCGCACGAATTAAAAACGCCTTTGCAGTCGGTAATGGGCAGTGCCGAGCTTATTGAAAACGGCTTGGTTAAGACAGACGACATTCCGCGTTTTGCAAGGAACATACGCACCGAGGCACAGCGCCTTGTCGCGCTGATTGACGATATTATCCGCCTTTCCGCACTGGACGAAAAACAACAGCTTGAATTTGAAAACGTTGACCTTCTTGAAATTGCAAAGTCGACCGCAGAGGAATTAAAACCTATGGCGGACGCAGAGGACATTAAAATTTCGCTTGACGGCGAAAACACCGTGATAAAGGGTGTTCGCCGCCTTGTGTACGAGATTGTGAGAAACCTTTGCGAAAACGCGGTGAAATACAACAAGCACGGCGGAGAAGTTAAAATTTCGGTTGCAAACGACGGAAAATTTGCGCATTTCACCGTTGCGGACACGGGAATAGGCATAAGCGATGAGCATATTTCGCGCGTATTCGAGCGTTTTTACCGTGTGGACAAGAGCCATTCAAAGCAAACCGGCGGTACGGGACTGGGGCTTTCGATTGTAAAACACGCGGCGGACTGCTTAAACGCAAAAGTAAGTATTAAAAGCACGCTCGGCGAGGGCACGGAAATAACCGTCGATTTTCCGATAAACTGATATAAACATAAACCCCGAAATCGTTTGATTTCGGGGTTGTTTTTTCATTATTTACTGAAAAGTTTTTTAAATTCCTCGTTGTTGTAGTCCTCAACAATAATATTCGTGCCGAGTTTTTTGTGCAGTGCACGCTGTTCCTTTGCGCTTTCGGGGAGTCTGCTCACCGTCACCGCGCCCATTTCCGCGCCTGCAAGAATTTCCGCTCTGCCGTCGCCGACAACTAAAATATTTTTGCCGTCAATGCCGAGTTTTTCGCGCAAATGCTTCATAATAACCTCTTTCGGGAGCTTTTCCGTCCAGGTCGAGCCGATAATATCCTCGGCGATTTCGCCCTTGCCTATCGGGTAGCCGAGTCCGACAACCTCTTCCCACATTCCCATACCTTTCTCAACAACCGCGCCCGTCACAAAATAGTTTTTTACGCCGTTGCCGTGCAGAAATTTCATAAACTCCATCGAACCGCCTACACGGTATTTATCGGGATTTTTAATCGCGTCAGCAAGGTTTTTGTCACGGCAGTATCCGTTTAAAACCTTTTCATAAAGCTTAAAAAGGCGCGGTGTTTTTTCGGTCAGCATATCGAGCATTTCCTTTTTCTCGCCGAAACCGTCAAACTGCTCCTCGCCGTTCCAAATTCTTTTAATAATCTCGGAATTTTTTTCTTTGTCGCAGTCAACCGAAATTTTGCCATCCTCAACCGCACGTCTGATTGCCCATTCCATCTGTGTGAGCGCCGAGAGCCCTGCCGACTCAACGCAAAATCTGTCGGTTTCGGGGTGAGGCTCTTTTCCTGCAAGATTTATAAGACGTTTTTCATTTTCCTCACTGTCAAAATCGTCCGAAAGACCGTTTTGTATAACGTCAAACAAGCAAATGCTCATAACCGGCGGCCACTCGCGGATAAGCGAATGAGTGCCGTCAATATCGTGAAAAGCGTATGTAATTTCGTGCTCCGCAAAATCGTTTACAACAATTTTTGCGCCTGTATTTTTAATTTTCAGCATAGTTTTACCTCCAAAATTTTTTACAGGCTTATTATACCAAATGCGCATAACGTTAAATATAATTTTTTCAACAAAAACATTGCAAATATTACGGTGATATATTATAATGGTGTTGGGAGCTGATCAAAAATGAAAGGCACGGCATATCTTGAAAAAAAATACGAAATTGACGAAAATTTTAAAATTTCGGCGATAAAGCGAACAAAAACGACCGACGTTGAAATTCACACGCACAACTATTTTGAAATCGAATTTATACTGTCGGGCAAAGCAATTCACACGGTGAACGGCTATACATACACGCTCAAAAAGGGCGACGTTTATATGCTCTCGCCGTCCGATTTTCACTCTATAAAGGTGATTGAGCCTATCACGCTGATAAATATTATGTATACCGAGCAGGTCATTTCGCCGACGTTTGTTTACGATTTTTTCGCGTCGGGCAAAATGCTCACCTGCCGTTTGAGCGACGAGGAATTTGACCGTCTTGCGCCCGTTTTTGAGCTTATCGCGCAAAAACCGACCTCGGACGCCAATCTGAACATTCGGTATATCCGCAATCTTTGCGAATGTATGATGCTCACAATTTACGACAAGCTTAAAATTGTGCCGAAAGAGCCGACCGCAAGCAGGTCGATATACCGCAGTATTTTATACATAAACCGCAATTTCCGCGCAAAAATCAGCCTTGACGAACTTTCAAAAAGTGCGGGATACAGCAAAAATTATTTCAGCCATCTTTTCAACAAAACTTTCGGTGTCGGGATAAACGACTATATAAACAATCTCCGTCTTGACTACGCTTATGCACTGCTGACATCTACCGATGTTTCAGTGACGCAGGTGTGTTTCAGTTCGGGGTTTTCGTCGTTCTCGGTGTTCTCGCGAATGTTCAAAAAACGTTTTTCCGCACCGCCGTCAAAAATTATGAAATAAAAAAAGCGAATGATTTTTTGTTAAAATCATTCGCTTTTTTGTTAAAATCAAACGGGATAAACTTTGTCGTTTACATCTGCAAGCGAGGAGTCTACCTTATATTTTGCCGCCTGACGCTGCTGAAAAAACTTCGTTGCAACACTGTCAAACAAAGCGTACGACAAAACGTCCTCGTCCTGTTCGATATATTCTTTACATTCGTTTCTGATTTTGTCAAGCTCGGGCTTGATGTTATCCGCAGGACGGCAGGTAATCTGCTTTTCGTCACCGATAATGATTTTCTTGATTTCGTCGCTTACGGGAACGGGAGTTTTGCCGTATTCGCCTTTAACAAGACCTTTCGACTCTTTTGTAACCATTTTGTATCTCTCGCCCATAAGAACGTTCAAAACTGCCTGTGTGCCGACAATCTGGCTTGTAGGCGTAACGAGCGGAGGATAGCCGAAATCTTTTCTTACGCGCGGAACTTCTTTAAGCACCTCGTCGAATTTATCCTCTGCGTTTGCCTGTTTAAGCTGTGAAACAAGGTTTGAGAGCATACCGCCCGGAACCTGATACAAAAGCGTGTTGATGTCAACGCCGAGAACTTTTGTGTTCATAAGACCGCTTTCAAGATATTTTTCGCGGAGCGGTTTGAAGTAATCCGCAATTTCGGTGAGCGCGCCGAGGTCAAGACCGGTATCTCTGTCTGTGCCCTGAAGTGTGGCAACGAGCGGTTCTGTTGCCGGCTGGCTTGTGCCGAGCGCAAGCGGAGAAATTGCACAGTCCACAATGTCCACACCTGCTTCGATTGCTTTAAGATACGTCATTTCGCCGACACCGCTTGTGCAGTGCGTGTGGAGCTGAATGGGGATTTTAACCGTTTCTTTAAGCGCTTTTACAAGTTTGTATGCCTCGTACGGAACAAGGAGCGCCGCCATATCCTTGATGCAGATGCTGTCTGCACCCATTTCTTCAAGCTGTTTCGCCATTTTTGTGTATGTTTCAATGGTGTGAACAGGGCTTATTGTGTAGCAAACAGTTGCCTGAACGTGACCTTTTTCCTTTTTGCACGCGTTGATTGCTGTTTTAAGGTTCCTTACGTCGTTCAATGCGTCGAAAATACGCATAATGTCAATGCCGTTTGCGATTGATTTCTGAACAAAATATTCAACAACGTCATCGGCATAGTGGCGGTAACCCAAAATGTTCTGACCTCTGAAAAGCATCTGAAGTTTTGTGTTTTTCGCCGCCGCTCTGATTTTACGGAGTCTTTCCCACGGGTCCTCATTCAAAAAGCGAAGGCACGAATCGAAAGTTGCACCGCCCCAAGCCTCAAGCGAATGATAGCCGATTTTGTCCATTTTGTCTATGATAGGAAGCATCTCGTCGGTCGTCATTCTTGTTGCAATCAGCGACTGGTGAGCGTCCCTTAATACCGTTTCGGTAATTTTAACGGGATTTTTTGCCATATATATCTACCTCCTTAAAAGTGAATATCTAAAAATAATTATCCTAAAAATTTAGCCATTGTGAGGAACACGCCTGCCGCAACCGCGGAGCCGATAACACCTGCAACGTTAGGACCCATAGCGTGCATAAGCAAATAGTTTGTCGGGTTTTCTTTCTGTCCGACAACCTGCGAAACCCTCGCCGCCATAGGAACGGCAGAAACGCCTGCCGAGCCGATAAGAGGATTGATTTTGCCTTTTGTAACCTTGCACATAAGTTTTCCGAAAAGCACACCGCCGGCAGTGCTGAAACAAAACGCACAAAGTCCGAGAAGAATGATGTAAAGCGTTTTGAGCTTAAGAAAACTGTCTGCCGACGCGGTTGCGCCGACCGTTACGCCGAGGAAAATCGTTACGATGTTGCAAAGCTCGTTCTGTGCGGTGTTTGAAAGTCTGTCCGCAACGCCCGACTCTTTGAAAAGGTTGCCGAGCATAAGCATACCAACGAGCGGTACTGCGTCGGGAACGATTAAAGCAACGATAATGGAAACGGCAATCGGGAAAATGATTTTTTCCGTTTTGCTTACCTGGCGCAGGTTTTCCATTTTAATGCTTCTTTCCTTTTTGGTGGTGAGAAGTTTCATAATAGGAGGCTGAATAATCGGGATAAGCGCCATATACGAATATGCCGCGATAGCGATTGCCGGAAGGAGCATGGGAGCGAGCGTTTTTGTAACCAAAATCGCCGTCGGGCCGTCCGCACCGCCGATAATACCGATACTCATAGCCTCGTTCATTGTGAACCCGAGCGCAAGCGCGCCCAAAAATGCCGTAAATACACCAAGCTGTGCCGCCGCACCCAAAAGAAGGCTTTTGGGGTTTGAAATAAGCGGAGAAAAGTCTGTCATAGCGCCTATTCCCATAAATATCAGCGACGGATAAATTCCAAGCTTAACACCGAGATAAAGCAAATCGAAAAGACCGCCGTTGTGAAGAATATCCGAAAAATTCATCACAAAATGTTCTTCGTTTCCCGTGCCGACAAACATTTCGTTGTGCATAATGTTTGCGCCCGGCATATTTGCAAGGAGCATACCGAAAGCAATCGGCATTAAAAGAAGCGGTTCAAAGCCTTTTACAATAGCAAGATAAAGCAGTACGCAAGCAATGCAAATCATAATAATTGTGCCGAAATCTACCCCTGCAAAGGCGATTGCACTGTTTTGCGTCGCGGCGAAAATTCGGGCGATACCCGTACTCTGCATAAAGCTTGTTATACCTTTAATAAATAAATCTCCCAAAATTTTTCACCCTTTCTGTCAGTTAAATTAAAAATTCCAAATCAGTTAAGGGTGATTAAAAGGTCGCCGGTGTTAACGGCAGAACCCTGTGTTGCGTTGATGGACGCAACTGTTCCCGACTTCGGTGCGGCAATTTCGTTTTCCATTTTCATAGCCTCCAAAATTACAACCGCCTGACCTTCTTCAACAGTGTCGCCCACGTTTACGTTAACTCTCAAAACGGTACCCGGCATAGGAGCCTCAACCTTTACGCTTCCTGCACTTCCCGACGGAGCGGCGGCCTTGGGAGCCTCTGCTTTGGGAGCAGGCGCCGCGGCAGGTGCGCTTACGGGCGCGCTCACAGCAGGTGCGCTCGATACTGCACCGCCGATTTCTTCAACCTCAACTTCGTATGCAGTTCCGTTTACTTTTATATTAAACTTTCTCATAATTTTTAAACCCCTTTCTTAAAATCCCTTGTAAACATTCTCGTTTCGCGACGCTCTGTTCCACGCAGACGCGCTCTCGCCGAGTTTTCTGTACGATTTAATTCTAATGTTATATGATGAAGTATTAAGCGACGCGCAGATTGCGGCGGTTATCGCGGCAATAATTTCGCCGTCGCCGTTTGTTTTTGCTTCAACAGCCCTTTTCGGTGCGGTTTCGGGTGCTTTTTGAACCGTTTCGGTTTTTTCGGCAGTTTTAACGTCTTTATTAACCTTCGGCGCAAGAACTTTTTCCATTATGATAAGAACGAACATAATGAGCGCAAGGACGATAAAAACTATGCCCATACCCAAAACAACAACCAATAAGGCATTGCCCCAGTTTACCATATATATCACCTATCCCTTAATTGCTTTTGTGCTTTTTGGAAAGTCCCGACTCACGTTTTCCGGCGAGCATTTCCAAAGCGGAAATTACAACAGGACGCGTGAGCGCCGGCTCGATGATGCTGTCAACATAGCCTCTTTTTGCCGCCGAATACGCATTTGAGTTTTCTTTATATTCTGCGATTTTTGCGTCGCGCTCTTTTTGAGGATCGTCGCTTTCAGCAATGTCATCTTTAAACATAATATTTGCACACGCCGACGAATTGAGAACCGAAATTTCGGAACCCGGCCAAGCGATTGTCATATCGGAGCCGATATATTTCGAGCCGAGAGCAAGATAAGCTCCTCCGCAAGCCGAGCCTGCGATAATGTCGATTTTAGCTGTTGTAGCCTCGGCATACGCACTGATAAGCTCTGCAGCCGATGCAAGACTGTTCGCGTCCTCCTCGTTTTTGTCCGCTTTAAATCCCGTAACGTTTGTGATTGTCACAACGGGAATGTTAAAGCTGTCGGCAAATCTTACAAAACGTGATGCTTTTTTGCACCCTGTAATGTCAAGCTCACCGCTTGCCGCAACAACTGCCGCGCTCTCACCGCCGAGTTTTACAAGTGCGGTCGCAACGTTCGGTGCAAAATCTTTTGAAAGTTCGAGAACGCTCGATGCGTCGCTGATTTCGTTTATAACCGTGCGGATATCGAGATTTTCTGTATCTGCCGAGTTTAAAACCTCGCTCGTTCTGTTGATGTCGTCATTCTCACCGCCAAAAGGCGATGCGCTCAAATTGTTATCGGGAAGATAATCGAGAAGCGCTTTGATTTTTTCAATGCAGTCGGCATCGTTTTCGCACACAATATGCGCCTTGCCCGACTTTGCACAAGCCGCCGCACCGCCGAGATTTTCCGCGGTGATGTCGGCATTTGTACTGCCCTTTACAACCTGCGGACCGTTCAAAAATACCGCTGTGTTCTTTTCTGTTACGAGCGTGAAATCGCAAAGCTGTGAATACGCCGCCGCAACACCGGCAAGCGGACCCATAACCGCTGAAATCTGCGGAACAACGCCCGAAATTTTTGCGCTTGTTTTAAGGATTTTTCCAAGGCCGTTTAAAGCGTCAAGCCCCTCGGAAAGCCTTACACCTGCACTTTCTGCAAGTGCGATAACGGGAACGCCCGTTTTGGAGGCAAGCTCCATAACCTTAACAATTTTTTCTGCGCCGACTTCGCCGAGCGACGCTCCGAGTACGGTGTAATCCTGTGCAAAAACGCACACCTGACGGTTGTTAACCGCACCGTAACCGCAAACAACTCCGTCCGCAGCAAGCGTTTTGTCTGAATAATCAATGTTTGCTCTCTGACCGGCAAATGCGTCCAATTCAACGAAAGTACCCTCGTCGATGAGCGCGTTTATTCTCTCCCTTGCCGTCATTTTGCCCAAGCTGTGCTGCTTTTCAATCCGAGCCTTACCGCCGAGCGACAAAATTTTCTCCTGCTCGGCTCTTAAAGTATCAAGACTGTGCATAAAAAATAGAACCTCTTTTCTTCGGCATATTTCGCATTGCGCGATTGCCGGAATGTATTGTTTTTAAGGGATTTTTCCCAAAGAAAAAAATCTTAAAACCCTGCGTAAAAATTGCGATTTTACCTGATTTTTCCAATAAATCCAACTTCAACGCCTTATTCTTATATATTCGACATTTTCCCTCTGTTTCCTTTTTTTATTTTTTAATTTTTTGTATAAAAATTAAGATTATTTCAAGAAAACCTGTAAAATAGGCACATTCAAAAGATTTTCAAAGCAAATTTACTACTAATTTACTACTTTTGACGGAAAGACCTTTGATATAACCGTTGAAAATCTTTTGAATTGCAAGCACAAAACAAAATATTTGAAAAACGGCAGATAGAAATATCTGTCTTTTTTTGTACCTTGAAACGAAAGGAATTTTGAAAATGAAACAGAAAAATAACGAGCAGCTATGCCCTAAATGTCAGACGGGCTATGACACCTATTTACTCGATAATAAAAGTCCGTTTTGCCCGTACATTCATTGTCACAAAGGAACGAGCTGCGCAATGTTCAAACCGTTAAAAGAAAATACAGACCGAGAGCGTCAGGATTGATAAAAAATCCCGACGCTTTTTTAATTTCAGAGGAAAGGAGATTTTTTGTAATGGCAGTTTTCAGAATAAACAAGACGCAAGACTACACCGTGATGTCAAACTTTCACTTAAAGGACAGAAGTTTATCCTTAAAGTCGAAAGGACTTTTGTCGCTGATTTTGTCATTGCCGGAGGATTGGAATTATACCACCAGAGGACTTGCGGCAATATGCAAAGAGGGTGTTGACAGTATCGGAACGGCATTAAAAGAATTGGAGCGTGCAGGATATATCAAGCGCAACCGTCTCCGTGATGAAAAAGGCAAGATTACCGATACGGAATATGTCATATTTGAAAAGCCGCAGGACAATCCCGATACGGCACAGCCATATACGGAAAATCCGTATATGGATATACCAGATACGGAAATGCCGTGTACGGAAAACACCGCACAATTAAATACTAATAGATTAAATAAAAAAGAATTAAATACGGATATATCAAATACTTATCCTATCAAATCATATCAAAAAGAGCCGGAGCCGACAAATGCGGCACAGCCCACAAAAGAAAAATCGGATAGGATTGGATATGATGAGGTGGAAACATACAGACAGATAATCAAAGAAAATATCGACTATGATGTTTTAAGCGTCAACCTTAACCGTGACGCTGCTATGCTTGACGAAATCGTTGACCTTATGACAGAAACGGTTTGCACACAGAAAGCAAGTCTTGTCATTGCCGGCGATACCTACCCGGCGGCAATCGTGAAATCAAAGCTGTTAAAATTAAATTCTGAGCATATCGAGTATGTTATCGACTGTATGAGGGAAAACACAACGGATATTCGCAATATCAAAAAATATATGCTTGCGGCTCTGTTTAACGCCCCCTCCACCATTGACAGCTATTACAGAGCGAAGGTCAATCACGATATGAAACATTTTTAAGGCGGTTTTGTCTATGAGAAAATCAGATTACAAAAAGTGCAGACCGCCTTAAATAAACGGCTTTGATACAGATAAAACGCGTTTTAATAAAATCGAGAAAGGAAAAAATAAAATGAATTTCAAAAGCAAATTAAAAAATATTCTGTCGGCGGCATTGGCGGTGTCAACGCTGCTTTCGGGATTTACGCCGATAACGACCTATGCGGCACAGGTAAACGAATATGTCGATCCTGCGGATATATGGGTATCTGCAAACGGCAGAACAAACGAGCTTGATTTTAATGCGACTATCACGCAGGAAACAAGCTGGTGCACGGTATGTAACAAAGACACGATAATGCTTACTTACAGAACGCCCGAATATACCAAAAGCGGAACAACCGCATTAAACAGGGGCGTTAAATTTTCGGACGGAACTATGGTTGACGGAAAAACAAAGGGCAACCTTGACAGCGGGCGGCCGAATCAAGACGCAAGCTACTCAACATATCATTGGACAAAATCAATTTGTCAGACCTGCGGAACAATAAACTCCGTTGACGGCAAAGACGCATACGGATTCAGCCGTAATGTTTATGGCTTAAACTCCTGCGACCACAATTTTTTCTTGGACTTTGACAATACCACATACACACCATATAACGAGAATTATCATACAACAGTGTTAAAAGCCGGACGATATTGTCAGTTTTGCAAGGGTACGAAAGCAAGAGCCTCCGAGAAACGAGAATCACACAATTTTACAGAAACGGTTGACGGTCAGATTGGCAACAACCGTTTTTTCATATCCGAAAAATGCGATGACTGCGGATATTCCACAAGCGAGTATGTAACCGCAAAATCTGTTGTTTCGTCATACTACGGAAATGCGGATAATAAATCCCACACCGTAACCGTCAGCGACTTGTCGGACAGCGGCGTACATACAAGTATTCGCTACGGAACGAGTGCAGGCAAATGCAATCTCACTTCTGCTCCGAACTACACCGACGCCGGATATTATCCCGTGTACTATGAAATCTCATATAAGTATCAGGGCGAAACAATGACGGAAAACGGTGTATCGTATGTGTGGCTGCTGGAGGACAAAAAGGACGATAACAGCGGCGGAACTGTTATTGTACTTCCCGAAAAACACGAACACGATTACAGATATTTGGAAACCGTTGCTCCCTCCTGTGATAACCTCGGCTATGAACGCTGGCAATGCGATGGCTGCGGAAATCTTGACAAGAGAAATTACACCAAAGCGACCGGACATAATTACAAGGCAATTACAATTCGTGAAGCAACCTGCAAGCAAGGCGGCTTGAAATTAAACCTCTGCGACAAATGCGGCAGCTTTTATGAGGAAACAACTCCCGTCGGTGAGCATAAATACAAGACTGAAAAAGTACAACCCACTTGCAGAAATGTAGGCTATACAAATCACATCTGCGAAATTTGCGGTAATTCATATATAACAGATATGACGCCGATTATCTCACACGCTTATGAGCGTATTACCAAAGAACCGACTTGTACCGATAAAGGTTACACAACTTCAACTTGTACGATGTGCGGCTTAAATTATGTCAGCGACTACACCGAGCCGACAGGTCATAATTGGGACGAGGGATATTCGGTTACTTATTCCACCTGTACCGCTGACGGCGTAATTGAATACCGTTGTAAAAACGATAACTGTTCGGAAAAAATGATTAAAGCGGAATCCGCAACGGGACACACACCCGGCAAGGCGGCGACCTGCACAGATCCCCGGACTTGCGAAAAGTGCGGTACGGTTTTAGAATTACCAAAAGGACACAGCTATTCAGAAAATGTTGTTAAGCCTACTTGTACGGCTATGGGATATACGGAATATAAATGCGATAACTGCGATGACAGTTATGTTGGCGATTACACGGATAAACTTCCGCACAATTACAATGCAAATGTTACGGAGCCTACCTGCACCGAACACGGCTTTACAAGATATATTTGCGTAGACTGTGATGATAGCTATATTTCAGACTATACCGAAAAGAAACCGCATAATTACAATGTCGTAATCACAAAACCGACTTGCACGGAGTTTGGATATACCACCTACACCTGTGCTGACTGCGGCGATAGCTATGTTGCGGACTATACGGATAAAACCGAACACAATTATGACAAAAAGGTTATTCCCCCAACTTGTACCGAGCACGGCTACACGGTTTACACTTGCCCAGACTGCGGTAAAGAGTACATCGGAGATTATACCGAGCATAAAAACCATAATTACACTAAAACCGTAATTGCTCCGACTTGTACGGAAATGGGATATACCATTTTCACTTGCGATTGCGGCGATACCTACAAAGGCGAATATACCGATAAAATCGCTCATACTTACAAAAAGACCGTAACCGAGCCGACCTGTACCGAAATCGGATTTACAACTTCCGTTTGCGAGGTGTGCGGCGACACGGTTAAGAGTGATTACAAAAATGCAAAGGGGCACGCACCGTCAGAATGGATAATTGACGAAGCGGCTACCATTGAGCACGGCGGCAGAAAGCATATTGAATGTATTGAGTGTAAAGCGATATTGCAGACTGCGGATATTCCGCAGCTTGTGGCAAAGGATAATTCGGATGAGGACGGCAAGGCTGAAATCGGCAAATATTCCGTCATTCTCACGGACAAGAACAACAAGCCCGTGTTTAATTCCGAAATCACGATTAACAAGGACGATAACATTTCAATCCGCTTGCCGAAAAACAGACTGCTTGACTTTGCGGACAGAACGACAGTAACCGTATTCAATACCGAAAAGCAGACAGCAGCAACGGGTTTGAATATCTTTGTTACAGACGACAACGGCAATAACGCAACAGGCGTAACGGACGAAAACGGACAGTTTATCGCTCCCGACAAAAAATCCTCGACAGGCGACGACAACGGAACTATCGGAAAAGACGACGGCGACAGCAAATTTACCTATGTTATCAAAGTTACGGATAAGCTCAATGTTACAATCCCGAACTGCGAAACCTACATTGGCGAAAGCAATAACATTGTTGTGAAGCTGCCCGACGGTTTGATTTTGACACAGGACAGCCCTGCAATTATCACCGTTACCGACCAAAACGGCAATCCTCAAAAGGGTGTATCTGTTATCGTAATAGCCGACAAGGACTATATCGAAAAAGGCACGACCGATATGTACGGAAAGCTGACTGTACCGCCCGTAAATTCGGGAATTACCGATAAAGACGGAAAGGTTAATTTGCAGAATTATTATGTTTTCGTAAATGACGAAAAGGGTTATATCGAAAACGCTCTTGTTACTCTGAATGAGGATAATTCTTTCAGCGTAAAACTTCCGGCTGAAAATATGATTGACTATGCAAACCGAATTACCGTAACCGTACTTGATAAGGACGGCGCACCGCTGAAAGACATTTCCGTTACCGTTTCGGACGCTGCGGAAAAATCCATTACGGACAAGACGGACGAAAACGGAAAAATCGTTGTGCCGCCTATGAGCGAGGACTACACAGACAAGGACGGCATTGCAAAAGTCGGCAGCTATACAATTATCGTTGAGAATGTAAAGTCAAAAATCGAAAACGCATATATAACCTTAACTGCTGACGGTACAATTTCGGTTTTACTTCCCGAAAATATAAAAATTGAGCATAGCAACAGAATAACCGTAACCGTGCTTGATAAGGATAACAAGGGGGTTAAGGATATTTCCGTAACCGTAAAAGAAACCGTTTCCGAAACTGCCGAAAATGCAGCGGAGCCTAAAACCGCAACGGCTGTTACCGACAAAGACGGCAAAATCTATATTCCCCCTGCAAGCGAGGGCGTAACGGATAAGGACGGAAATACAGACATTTCCGAAACTACACCGGGCAAGGACACAGACGGCGACGGCAAGGACGACACAGAGGAAACGAAAACAGAATACAACATTACCGTTGAGGACACAAAGGGCAAGATTGAGAACGCATTTATTGAAATTAAGGACGGAAAAATTTTTGTTACGCTTCCCGACGGCAAGACCTTAACAATGGATAATCAGACAACCGTAACCGTTCTTGATAAGGATAGCAAAGCTATAAAGGGTGTATCTGTTACAATTAAGGACAAGACAACCGAAAAGACGGCTACTACCGACGCAAACGGCAAGGTTACACTTCCCGTTAAGTCAACAGGTGGCGGCGGCTCATCTTCCGGCGGTGGCGGCGGTCGCGGCGGCAGCTCCGGCGGCGGATATTATACAACCGTAAATGTTAAAATCACTGACAAGGACGGAAAAGCCGTTACAAACTTCTCAAAGAGCACCGACAGCAAGGGAAATATAACAATTATCCTGCCGAACGGAAAAACGCTTGATAACGGAAACTTTTATACTGTTACCGTAACCGATAACAAAGGCAACGCAAAAGAGAATGTTACCGTTCTGCTCAAAGACAGAAATAAAGGCGAAGCAACAGGAACGACAGATAAAAACGGTGTTGTAACAATTCCGGGAAAAACACATACGGCGTACATTTTCGGGTATAATGACGGCACTTTCCGCCCCGATAACAATATGAGCCGTGCCGAAGCTGCTGCAATTTTCGCAAGGCTTATTTCCGAACAGAAAGGCGAAAAAATAAGCGGCAAATCCGATTTTGCAGATGTTAAGTCAAGTGAATGGTATTCAAAATTTATAGGATATATCGAAAAATACGGCATTATCAAAGGCTATGACAACAACACTTTTAAGCCGGACGAAAATATATCCCGTGCGGAATTTGTGGCTATGACGGTCAGATTTAATTCTCTGTTTAATAAGGTTAAAAAAGGCAGCTACACCGTTAAATACACCGATGTTGCAAGTAACTATTGGGCGTATGCTGACATTGCTTATGCAAAACACGCAGGCTGGCTTAATGGCTACGCTGACGGCTCATTCAAGGGCGATAACGCTATTACCCGTGCGGAGGTCGTAACCGTCGTAAACAAGGCAACCGGCAGAATTGCAGACGAGGGGTATATCAATAAAAATCTCTCGTTGCTGAATAAATTTACCGACCTTAAAAATAATTCGCATTGGGCATTTTATTCAATATGCGAATCGGCAAACACACACCTTGCAAATTCTCACGACAATTCCGAAACTTGGGTAAAATAAATGTCAATGAGCAAAAATTGAGCATAAATTGACAAATTTTCAAGGAGGTGTTGCTTATTGCAGGAAGAAATTGAAAAGAAAACGATTGCGCTTGCCATATCCGGCAGCAAAATTACCGGGCGGACGCTTGCAAAAGCGATTTCCGTTTACCTAAATCACCGCAAAGGAAAACTGCCGGACTTAAAGCACGGCAGGCAGACAATCAGAGACCTGATGAAACACAACACGGCTCTTTCAAACATTGAAATTACCGATAAAAATATCAGGTCGTTTGAATCTACGGCGAAAAAGTACGGGATTGACTTTGCACTCAAAAAAGATAATTCCGAAAAGCCGCCCCGATACCTTGTCTTTTTCAAAGGTAGGGACGCAGATGTTCTGACAATGGCGTTTAACGAGTATTCTCAGAAAATATTACGGCAGAAAGAAAAGCCCTCTGTTAGACAGGCTATCCGCAAGTTAGCGGAAATAGTAAAATCACAGCATAAAGACCGTGAAAAAATCAAAGACAGGAGCATTGAGCGATGACGGCAGCGGATAAGAAAAAAATCATTTCAAATCTGCCGTTTCTCATTTTCTTTTGGATATTCGATAAACTGTCATATACCGTGCGGCTGTCGGAAGAAAACATTTTAATATCGGTTGTTAAGGGAGTATCGGAGCTTACAAAAGCGCCGCTGCTCTCTTTTCATTTTACCGATATTTCCGCCGGAATTGTCGGAGCGTTAGCGGTCAAGTGCATTTTGTATCTGCGGAGCAAAAACGCAAAGAAATTCAGAAAAGGCATTGAATACGGCTCTGCACGCTGGGGTACGCCGGAGGATATTAAGCCGTACATTGACGCGGATTTTTACAACAATATTCTGCTGACGAACACGGAACGGCTGACAATGAACAGCCGTCCGAAAAATCTGAAATTTGCACGAAACAAGAATGTGCTTGTAATCGGCGGCAGCGGCAGCGGAAAAACAAGATTTTTTGTAAAACCAAATCTTATGCAGATGACGACAAGCTACTGTGTGACCGATCCGAAAGGGACTATCCTTGTCGAGTGCGGAAAAATGCTGCAAAAAGGCGGTTACAAAATCCGTTCACTCAATACGATAAATTTCAAAAAGAGTATGCACTACAATCCCTTTGCCTATATTCGCAGCGAAAAGGATATTTTGAAGCTGGTAAATGTCATAATCGCAAACACCAAAGGCGACGGCGAAAAGTCGGGCGAGGATTTTTGGGTTAAGGCGGAACGGCTTTTGTATTGCGCTCTAATCGGCTACATTTACTATGAAGCGCCCGAAGAAGAAAAGAACTTCATCACGCTTTTGGATTTAATCAACGCAAGTGAAGCCCGTGAGGACGACGAAAATTACAAAAGTCCCGTGGATATGCTATTTGACAGGCTCGCAGAGCGTGAGCCGGAGCATTTTGCGGTTAAGCAATATGTCAAATTCAAACAGGCCGCCGGTGTTGTATGCTCTAAAAGACTTCTTAATCAAGCGGTTGGGAAGTCTCTTAGAACACACAACCTAAAACCGAAGAAAGGAGCGCAAGTTATGAGAAAAAATGAGAAAATCACAGCTCTGTACGAACGACTGAGCCGTGATGACTTTGGCAAAGATGATGACCAACAGCGTGAGAGCAATTCCATATCCAATCAAAAGGCAATGTTGGAGGAGTTCGCCGCACGGCAGGGCTTTACAAACATTGTCCATTTCACGGACGATGGCATTAGTGGTACTTGCTTTGACCGTCCCGGATTTTTAGCAATGATGAAAGAAGTGGAAGCCGGGAATGTGGAGTATTTGTGCATCAAGGACATGAGCCGCATGGGTCGTGACTATCTGAAAGTCGGTCAGATTATGGAAATCCTGCGTCAGCGTGGCGTTCGCCTTATCGCCATCAATGACGGCGTGGACAGTGCCAGAGGGGACGATGATTTTACCCCTTTCCGCAACATTATGAACGAATACTACGCCAGAGACACCAGCCGTAAAATCCGTTCCACTTTCCAGTCCAAAGGCAAGTCCGGCAAGCACCTCACAGGCACGGTCATTTACGGCTATCTTTGGAACGAAGCCAGAGACCAATGGTTGGTTGACCCCGAAGCCGCCGAGGTGGTCAAGCGCATCTTTGCCATGACGATTGACGGCTACGGTCCGTATCAGATCGCCAGCAAGCTGAAAGAAGAAAAAGTCCTCATTCCGTCCGCTTACCTTGCCCGGCACGGCGAGGGCGTGAACAAAAATAAGACCTTCAAAGATGTGTACGGCTGGGGTTCTTCCACCATCTGCAACATTCTTGAAAAGCGTGAATATCTGGGACACACCATCAACTTCAAGACCCGAAAGCACTTCAAGGACAAGAAAAGCCATTATGTCCCGGAGGACGAATGGACAATTTTCGAGAATACCCATGAAGCTATCATTGACCAGCAGACCTTTGACCTTGTGCAGAAAATCCGTGGGAATGTCAGACGCTACCCGGACGGCTGGGGCGAAGCAGCTCCCCTCACAGGCTTGCTTTATTGTGCCGATTGCGGCGGCAAGATGTATGTCCACCGTACCAACAACGGCAAGCGTATTTCTCAATATACCTGTTCCCAATACAGCAAAGTCCCAGTTGGAAAGCTCTGCACGACACAGCACCGTATCAATGAAGATGTGGTACTGTCCCTTGTTTCCGAAATGCTCAAAGCTATTGCCGAGTATGCGAAGCATGACAGAGCCGAGTTTGTCCGAGTGGTGCAGGAAGCGCAGTCCAGCCAGCAGACGGCAGAGGTCAAGAAACAGCGGATACGCCTTGCCACCGCAAAGCAGAGAGTTTCCGAGCTGGAAGTCCTGCTCTGCAAAATCTATGAGGACAACATTTTAGGAAAGCTGTCTGACAGCAGATATGCCACTCTGGACGCTCAATATGAAAAGGAGCAGACCGAGCTTACCGCTGAAATCTCTGTTCTGGAAAAGGCTATCAAGAGCTACGAGAAGCACGAAAAGGACGCTGACCGTTTTATCGCTCTGATTGACAAGTATGAGAACTTCGACAAGCTGACGATTGCCATGCTCAATGAGTTTATTGAGAAAATCCTTGTGCATGAGCGTGACCGCAAGGGCAGTATTCAGACCACACAGGAGGTCGAGATTTACTTCAATTTCGTGGGTCGTTTCGTTCCCCCTGCGTTTGGCGAAGTGGAGCTTACCCCGGAGGAATTAGAGGAAATCCGCAAGCGTGAGGAACGCAAGGACAGGCTCCACCAGAACTACTTGAAGCGGAAAGCCAGCGGAGCACAGAAGCGATACGAGGACAAAATCAAAAAGCGGAAAAAGGCAGAAATCGAAGCCAAGAAAGCCGCCATTCGTGCGGAGGACATTGCAAAGGGCGTGTTCGTCCCTGTCAGCAGTTTACCGCAGAGAGAGCCGATGAAAGGAGTACAAACAGCATGAATATCACTTACACACAGAACGGCGATTATCTTATCCCAAACATCATTATCCGCAAGACCAAGCCCCTCGGACACTACGGCAGACTTCGCAAGGCGTATCTGGAAATGCACCGTCCGATACTGTTCAATGAGCTGGTGCTATCCGACAAGCTCTTTGAGCATTGCGCCGAGATTGACGAAACAGCACGAAACCGCATGGAGCTGATCGTGCGGTCACTGGCAGAGCAAAACGGCGTGACCGAGCAACTGAAAGCCGAAAACCAAATGGAATGGGTGCGGCAGATGAACGCTTGCAAGGCACAGGCAGAGGAGATTGTGAAAGTGGAATTGATTTATGATTGAGCGAGGAAGTCCGGGCAGAAAACTGTTCGGACTTTTCTCATGTAGTCCAAAGTTGCGGTAGAATTTGCCGTCTTCCCAGATTTGATGGACAGAAAAAAGTGTGATATAATGAAATGGACGCAAACAAATTCAAAATCACAGGAGGAATTTTTATGTCAATCAAAAAAGGAACAATGCCACCTCGTTATGACGAAACATTCAAGAGTGGCGCAATCAAAATGGTTACTGAACAAGGCCGCCCATCAAAAGAAGTTGCCGCCGAGCTTGGTATTTGCGTTGAAACCCTCAAATCATGGCTCAAACGTGCAGGTTTTCAACCCGGTGCGACCGACAGACAAAATCGTAACGACAAGCGTCAGCGTGAACTTGAAACGGAAATACGCTCGCTTCGCAAGCAGCTTGCCGAGAAAGATGAGGTCATTGATGTATTAAAAAAATCCGTCGGCATATTTTCAAAACTATAGAAGATAAGTATCA
This sequence comes from Qingrenia yutianensis, assembly GCF_014385105.1. Classification (NCBI taxonomy): domain Bacteria; kingdom Bacillati; phylum Bacillota; class Clostridia; order Eubacteriales; family Oscillospiraceae; genus Qingrenia; species Qingrenia yutianensis. Next base: position 268,070 of record NZ_JACRTE010000002.1, read on the forward strand.
TTTTATTGATGCTATTTGCTCCGAGGTCTCTATAGATAAATTATGCCGTCTGCTCGAAATCTCTCGGAGCGGCTATTATGCTTGGAAAAATCGCAGCGTGTCAGCTCGTAAACTGCACGAACAAAAACTTTTGCGTATTTTAATATCACTTCATGAGAGGTATCCGGCAGCCGGGCTTGATACTTTGGCTGCAATGATAAGAAAAGAGTGTCCGTGCTCTCGAAACACCGTACACCGACTTATGAAATTATATAACATACACTCAATACGCAAAAGAGCCTTCAAAATTACTACAAACTCCAAACATAATTATGCCGTTTGCTCGAAATCTCTCGGAGCGGCTATTATGCTTGGAAAAATCGCAGCGTGTCAGCTCGTAAACTGCACGAACAAAAACTTTTGCGTATTTTAATATCACTTCATGAGAGGTATCCGGCAGCCGGGCTTGATACTTTGGCTGCAATGATAAGAAAAGAGTGTCCGTGCTCTCGAAACACCGTACACCGACTTATGAAATTATATAACATACACTCAATACGCAAAAGAGCCTTCAAAATTACTACAAACTCCAAACATAATTATGCCGTTTCGCCAAATCTTCTTAAAAGAGATTTTGCGGCAGACAAACC